>PBCP01000001.1 GCA_002717145.1 Planctomycetaceae bacterium
GAATCAACACTTTAGGTTGATTAAGCAACCAACGTCCAACAATCACTTTCTGTTGATTGCCGCCTGATAAATTTTCAATGGCCTGTTCCGGGCCGGAGGACTTCACATTGAGTCGCTGTTGAATCTCATGGGTTGCTTCCAACTCGCGTTTGTTGCTTGTGAATACACCTTGGCCAAGTCGTTTTAGCGAGGCGGCAACCGTGTTGTCTGCAACACTATGCCAGCGAAAGATCCCCTGACTCAAACGGTCTTCAGTAACTAATCCGAGTCCACTTGCCACAGCATCTTTAGCAGAACGAATGGCAACCTGGCTGCCGTCAATCAATGTGTCGCCTGATGACCGCTCGCGGACACCAAAAACCGTTTCGACAAACTCGGTGCGACCGGCACCAACAAGCCCATAGATTCCCACGACTTCACCAGCTTTGACATCGAGTGATACATCATGCACCGTACCGTTAACATCACTCAGATTTATCACTGACAATCTGGTCGGAGCTTCACTTAGATCCGGAATCGTGCGTTGATGATCAAGTTCTAGTTGTCTGCCAACCATCGCTTCGACTAACGATGCATTCGTGATTTCGGAAATGAGACGAGTCCAGATGAGTTGGCCGTCACGTAATACCGTTACACGGTCACTCAGGGAGAAAATCTCTTCCTGACGATGTGAAATGTAAACGATCGCTGCGCCGTTCTGTTTCAATTCTTCTATTTTTTGAAATAACCACTGAGTCTCTGATGCGCTGAGAGCACTGGTAGGTTCGTCAAGAATGAGCACGCGAGCTTTTTGAGCAACGGCCGCAGCAACTTGCAACATTTGCCGCTGGGCAACAGACAATGTCGAAGCAGGTAGTTTGGGGTCAATCGGCTCCGGTAGTTGATTCAGGTAAGTGGCTGCCGACTCATAAACCTGCGACCAATGGACCAAACCCTGCTGGTTTACCGGCAAGCCCTGGAGCAGAGCGATGTTTTCAGCAACACTCAAGTGATCAAACAGTTCTGACTCCTGAAACACGGTTACGATACCCAGGTCACGAGCAGCAACAGGTGAACTATATTGCTGTCTTTCTAAGGTATGTAGTGATCCGGAATCGGGAAGATAAACTCCAGCCGCCAAATGAATAAGCGTACTCTTACCTGCTCCGTTTTCCCCGACGATTGCATGCACTTCACCGGGGTAGAGTGCGAGTGTGACATTATCGAGCGCAACGACACCCGGAAATGTCTTCGTTACGTTTTCCCATTCAAGGACAGGTGCACTCATAACACTGTTGGGTTACTTCGTATTCATAGGTTGCTGGCTTTATGAAGTTCGTATTATAGGACACAATAAGATTCGACGTTAACAACAAGCTGGCACTACTACCGGTCGACACATGAACCTACTTATCCTGCTACTGATCGCAGTCAGTTTTACGCTTGGGTATCGCGTGAAGACATATATAGGTGGAATAGGCGATTCGAAATGGATTGACTCTGTGACCGGATTGCCCAATCGAGCTGATTTTGAGCGAGCAATTGCTGTCGGGTTAAAGACGCGATCGAAACTCGGATTGATCATTATTGATTTGGACAACTTCAAATCTGTGAATGACACGCAAGGGCACTTGGTTGGAGATTCCATATTGCGAGCTGCTGCGAGTCAAATGCTTCAGTGTACGGCCGACCGGGGTACACTTTTTCGCTGGGGCGGAGATGAGTTTGTCTTATTGGTGCCAAACGGCGAAGAGCGCCTGGATGATCTCTGTCGTGATATCAAGAACGATTTTGCAGCAGCGGATTTTGAATTGACGTGCTCAACCGGTCACGCTAGTCAGCTCGCCGGTGACACTCCGGCGACATTCTTTCAACGCGCTGATCAGTCTTTGTATTTGAATAAGTCCTGAGCAATACAAACTCGCCTTGACCTCACTAAGGCTTGTCCATTAATCTCCCGCCCTGTTGGGATGGTAACCATTCAACGAGACTTTCTGGTTCGAGTGGAACGGATGTCACTGAGCTGAAAGTCAACCAAACCAATCGCTCCCGAAGTGAAAGTCGGAATCCTCTGCCCCCCTGGGATCCACTGGCATTTTGGGAGCTTTTTTATGCGCCCCAATAAGTGCCACCCACTCGATTTTCTCAGTTTCAGTGGCAATACATCCACGAGTTAGACAGCTAATTACAAAACAACTGTCTAATTTGTCTAACAGTCCAACCCTCCTTTACGCACCATACTAATCGGGGGGGGATTGTCTTCATAATCCGAACATCACGATGGAATATAGCGATTAATTCCTAAAAACCGACCATCCAATGAGTGGAGGGCACCGGATAAATGACGAAATTAGTGGAGATTGCTTATTTAAATGATCTCAGGAGAAACACCAATGAATTTTAGTCGTCTGTTATTAGCTATAACTTTCTGTGGTATTTCTACTGCGGCCTCCGCAGAAATCTCTTTTCTGTCAACTATTCAAAATCGATTGGATGAAATCACCTCCAATCGCCCGTCCGATCATATCGCAACCAGACAAATGAAAGCCGAAAAGTACTCTCGGCCGGACACTCACGCTCCGGCTCATCTCATGGGTGCTCATCTGCACAGTCCTGATGAGCAGATGATTGAATACAAATACATGAATATGTCCATGTCCGGACTATTCAATGGTCAGACTGAGTTAACAAATGCTCAAGTACTCGACCAATTCCCAATGACCATGGTCGTTCCGGAAAAAATGAACATGGAAATGCATATGTTGCATTACATGAAAGGCTGGACCGACGACATCACCCTTTACGTCATGCCGATGTGGATTGTGAACACCATGGAAATGACTCCCTATATGGACAACGGCATGGGAATGAAAATGCCGATGGCATCACAGCGTCGAACTAACTCCGGCTTCGGAGACCTTCCTTTCGGAGCACTTTGGCGAGTACGCTCCAACGAAGAAGAGAATACTGAACTGATACTCAACATTGGTTTCTCCGCACCTACAGGTGACATTGATGGCACAACCACCAGTCCGATGAATCCGATGATGCAAATTGAATATCCATACCCCATGCGATTGGGAGCTGGTACATGGATGGCTCGTCCTGGTATCACCTGGAATAAATATCAGGAAGATTCCAGCGTAGGTGTCCAGCTACAAACCAACATTGCACTTGGCAAAAGCGATGCAGGCTACGCTCCGAGCGACACCTATCGACTCAATGGATGGTACAGCAAGATCTTTAGCGAAGACAAAACCTGGGCCTATACATTGCGTATGGAGAGCATCTGGGCGAGTGACTTCCAGGGAGTGGATCCACAGTTAGAAACAATGGCTATGGGAAATCCACCGATGACCATCGCTCAAATGAATCCCGCTGCCAACGGCTCTTTCAAGGGCGGACAATTCCTGAACTTTGGATATGGTATGATCAAGTCTCTGAAAGACGGCAGCCGTCTTAACTTTGAAATCACGCATCCTGTCCATCAGGACTTCCACGGTCTGCAAATGGGCACAGACTGGACAATCGCAGCAAGCTGGTCCAAGTCATACTAAGCATTCGGCTTGCTCTGACATCAGCCTGCCGAGTTTACTCGGACTTTTCTTCGCCGTTGATGAGTGTCAGTGGCCGGTCCTGCGAGGGTGCTTTGAGCGTCTGCGGCACTTTCTCGATTTCTGATTCCTGACGATCACCCGATGAGGTGACTGTCAGCGATTGAGCCTGGCCCGACTCTAGAAAATCCTTCAATGGGTATTGCCAATGAGGCTGATTCCCGACGACTGGAGTCCAGCCAGTCACAAACGGTCGCCAGCTCCCATGTTGTATGGATCCATACCCGGCATGCGGTACTGTAATAAATGGAGCATCCATTACCATCGACCGATCGACCCCCTGACTGGCCCATAGATTAAATCCACCGCGAAGATTACCTTTACGAAATCCAATTCCAAATCTGGCATCGCGGCCATCGTAACCTCCGTATGGAGGAATCACGGGCGTCCCCCAGTTGAAGAACCAACCGCCTCGTCTGAAATTCTGTTCGAGATAAAAAGAGGATCTGACATTTTCGAACCAGTGTTCTGTGACACGGCCATTCGGAGCAGATAACACGACTTGCTGCGCACTCGCTTCCCAGCTACCTAATAGCAGCATGGACGCAGCAATCAAAAACAAAGACACACGTTTCACCATACTTCAATTATTGGCCCATCATCCAAAGCAGTCCAACAAAAAATGAAGGCATCACAATCGCAAGCAACACCGCGCCGATTGCCTGTCCCATCGGTTTCTCGTGTGATTTTGACAATCCACAGGTAATTTGCACTAAGAGAAACAACAGCATTAGCAGGGGCCCTAAAAACGGAATCGCCAGAAGTTGCAGGCATGACCCCAGACTATAAGCCAGCATACGATTAGTCGTCTCAAATGGTTTTTCTGTCCCACCTGCCACAAATGCAGCAGCATGTAACATCGCTCCAAAGCAAAACATCAACACCAGTATCAAAACCAAACCGATACCAAACCAAATTCCAATTCCGATGCCGAATTGGGTAGCTAATTTAGTGTAGTCGACGCCGAATTCCATATGTGGTTCTGCCAATAAACAGGCAACAACCAAAACAGGAATGGCTGCGAGAGCGAACGTTATGGTCGACAGGAAATGACCAATCACGGCAAATCCAATTGGATTACCCAGACCGTCGTCATCATACATTTGCTGATAGCCAACATTGGGGCTAAACAACAGCAGCTTACACGTCGCCCAAAATCTCCCACCTTGTTCCGGAGGGTTTTCCCACGGCAAGCCTCGCCGGCCGGAGGCTTTAGGTGCCGGCGTAGAATGTGTTTTAGGTGTCGGTGAATTCTTAGGTGGAGTCCATGCGTCTGCCTTCAAAGGCGACTCCGGAACGAAGTTCTTTAATAGATCTGTGCCGCCAAGATTAACTGTTAACGGAGTGAGTGGCTGAAAAGGGGACTTAACGGCAGACGGTTTAACTCGGAAACCTGTAACGGTGGAATAATAAGGGATCCCGACTGTCGCACGACAATTCGGGCATCTCCCTTTTTTACCGGCATACTCCTTAGACACTCGAACAACCTGCCGACAGTCCTTGCATTCGAATTGGATTTTATCTTCATCAATCTCTGCGTGTCCTGATGTCGCTGGCTGAGATGCCTGATGCCGTTGATTTTCATTCGCTTGCAGGTCCAGCACATTTAGGCCTAAACGGGAAACTGCGTCACAGTTGGTGCACTGAATTTTTTTATGTGCCTTGTCTGTGGGAATCGATAATCCGTGATCACACACGCGGCAACGAAACCGGTAATATTCGGCAGAGTTCGCCTGATGCCGTTCTGCTTTGGTGATCAGGACGATCGCTTTACCTTCGCGAATGGCAGCCAATTTACCTTCGAGGCTATCGACCGGAATCTCCATCACTGCCTGGCAACTCGGGCAAGCACCTTTCTTGCCGGCAGCCGAAGCCGGCGCACTCATCGGCGATTGGCACGACTTACAAAGAAACTCTATCTGTGAAGAAGGTGAATTCACCGCACGCTTACTAAACAGGACAAATGAAATGATCAGGATGGATGCGACTTTATTCTATTCACCAACGGTGATCAAAGTCGAACCGGAACTCCACGATCTGCCATAAGCTGTTTGGTTTCCTGAATTGTGTATTCTCCAAAATGGAAGATACTTGCAGCCAGAGCAGCATCTGCTTTTCCCAACAGAATGGCGTCTGCCAGATGATCCGGAGAACCGGCACCCCCACTGGCAACCACCGGAATCGAGACCGCTTCGCTCACTGCCCGGGTGATTTCGATATCATAGCCATCCTTGGTACCATCGCAGTCCATACTTGTAAGTACGATTTCTCCTGCTCCGAGACGTTCGACTTCCTGTGCCCAGCTAACGGCTTCCAGCCCTGTCGGTTTGCGTCCGCCATTGATATGAACTTCCCAGACTTCACGCCCATCGCGTTGAATGCGTTTGGGGTCAATATTCACGACAATACACTGGCTTCCAAATTTCCTGGCTGCTTCCCGAACAAATTCAGGATCTTTACAGGCCGCCGAGTTGATTGACACTTTGTCGGTTCCGGCATTAAGCAGCGACCGAATATCTTCAATCGACCGAATTCCGCCTCCTACGGTGAGCGGCATAAAAATTTGCTCGGCCGTCCGCTTCACAACATCAAGCATAATATCACGGCCCTCATGACTAGCCGTGATATCCAGAAAGACCAGTTCATCAGCACCTTCGCGTTCATACCGCGAGGCGACTTCCACCGGATCTCCAGCGTCGCGTAGATTTACGAAATTCGTACCTTTTACAACCCGCCCACTCTCAACATCCAGGCAGGGAATAATTCGATTCGCCAACATTAGATAATGACTCTTGGTCTCAGCTTAACTCTAGTACACTTTAGCAATAGCGTCTTTGGCTACTTCAATGCACTGTTTGATATCATCGATCGGGTTCTCCGGATTCGCTTCATATTCCAAAGAGATCGACCCGTCTGCCGGGAACTTAACCTTCTTCAAGGCTTTGAAGATTCCGACCACATCCAGGTGCCCCTCGCCAATGATGGTGTTGTGCGAAACTTTTTCCATCTTAGCTTCATCTTTAATGTGCAACGCAAAGACTCGTTTGTTGAGCTTCATTACGGCTTCGACCGGATCTTCCTTACTGCGGATGAAGTGTCCTGTATCCACGCAGGCGCCGATCAGTGGGTGATGATCCTTGACCGCATCGACCACCGAGTCGATTTTGTCATAGAGAGCATCCGGCCCATGATTATGAATCGCGATTCGAATTTTATATTCAGCCACGAGCTTATCAAGCGACTCGAATGAATCCGGTGTTGGATTTGCCGTCAGGCATTTAATTCCCAGGCGTTTTGCAAAAGCAAAAATGCTCTTGTTAAACTCATGATTGTTATTGAAGCTCCACACTCCATGAGCCGCAATTTTAATCTTCGCTTTCTTGAGCAAGTCCTGAAGGTTGCTCAGACCCTCGGCATCAATTTCTTTGGGCACGTGGTTAGGATAGAACTCGACATAATGGAGCCCCATGCCCTCAATGTGCCGAATTGCCTCAAGCAGATTAAATCCTCTTAGTGAATAACTCTGAATACCAATTGGTAATCCTTTGTATGGATCTTCAGCTGCAGAAAGACTGGGGAGATCAAACATCGAAACTCCCGCGGCGGCGGCAGTCGCAAGTAGTTGTCGGCGGTGCATTAAAAACTGACTCATGGTAATCCAATCAAGCGAGAGTACGAATAAATTCTGTGCCTGTTAATCTGTGCATTCAGTATAGATTATTTATTTCACCACTATAACCGGCCGGCTTTACGTTCGTTTGCGATGAGTCGGCCGGGCCTATCAGTCGACATTTATGTGTGCAACCAGAGCAAAAATCGTGTGCTATACTTGTTTGTACTGTTAATTAGGAGAACAATTCTAAGATACAGCTTTTCCAAAAGCGTTTGAAATCTTCAAACGAAAACCCACACAAATTAACCGGCAGATGCCGACCAGCTGGAGCATGATACGATGGCCTCGACAGAACAGCCCGCAGCTAATGTTGATCAGGACATGGAGCGATTCCTACATAAGAAGGAAGAGCTGGAAGTGGATAAGATCTTCCGTGCGTTGGTCAAACTGGAAGGCTCTGACTTGCATCTTAAAGTTGGTCGTCCGCCGATCGTGCGTGTCGACGGCTCACTGCGTGAGCTAAATCGAGGCCCCATCGAACGTGAAGAGATGGTGCGACTTCTGTTCCCGATGATGGATAAGAAGAATCGTAAAATCTTCGAAGACGAAGGAGGGGCCGACTTTGCCCACACGGTGGATGTGGATGGTGAGACCTGGAGATTCCGAGTCAATATGCTGACTCAGCTCGGCAATATCGGATTGGTGGCTCGTCGGATTAGCAACTGGATTCCTGACTTCAAAGGCCTGCATCTGCCTCCTGTTATGGAATCACTTTGCCATTACGACCAGGGAATGGTTCTGCTGGCAGGAGTGACTGGTTCAGGGAAGTCCACCACCATTGCCTCGATGCTGAATTACGTGAACAGTATCTACCGTAAGCACATTCTGACGCTTGAAGATCCGATTGAATTTGTTTACACCGAAGACAAATGTCTAATCAATCAACGCGAGGTTGGACAGGATGTAAAGGACTTCGAAATCGCCATGAAACATGCGGTGCGAGAAGACCCCGATATCATCCTGGTGGGAGAGATGCGTGATGAAGAAACCTTTATGACAGCGATTCACGCTGCCGAAACCGGCCACCTTGTTTTTGGAACGGTTCATGCATCAAGCTCTTCCACCACGATCGGCCGTATTCTTGACCTCTTTTCCGAAGAAATGCACGGAGCGATCCGTAGTGCGATCGCCTTTAACATGAAAGGGATCGTGGCTCAAAAATTACTCCCCTCAATCCGTGAAGGAGTGGGACGAGTGCCAACCTGCGAAATCATGACGTTCAACCCCATGATCACCAAGCTGGTTCTCGAAGGGAGTGATGAAAAGCTACCTGATGCCATTCGTATCGGTGCGGAAGAAGGAATGCAGGACTTTACGATGAGTCTGAAACAGTTGATCGATGACGAATTGATTGACCGGGAAACAGCTTTCCGGGTAGCTCCCAACAGAGACGCACTCAAAATGGCGATCAAAGGTATCAACGTCTCCACTCCCGGGATCATCTAATCAGAACCCTCAAATAGTTCCAATCCTAAACTTCACTTACCATCTCTCTCCCTGAAAAAATACAACCGAAACTATGGCCACAGATACCGAAGGACTATCCCCTAATGAAATGGGACCACCTGTCGACGTCCGAGCAACCACAGGTGATAACTCTGCGAATCAAACTGCAGAAATTCAGTGCCGACAGTCCATGGGAATCGTTCCCGTCAAACAAGTGCTTTATGAATCCCTTGTCAATGACGCCGAACGTCTGCTCATTGATTGCACGATACAGGGTGCTACTTCGCAAATCGAAGTAGATGGGTTATGGCAGCAATTACCCATGCTGGATCCTCAAAATGCCACGATGATGGTTGCCGTCATGAAAACGCTGGCGCACCTCAACGCTCAGGATCGCGTGAGTGAACAAAAGGGTGAATTCACGGCCAACAGTGGTGAGATCGGGCGGCGTTGTCATATCACCACCGTGGGTACTCAAACCGGCGAACGAATCATTATCAAACTGCAACCAAAAAAGCCGCGTTTTAAGGCAATCAGCGAGCTTGGTATTCGCGAAGAAATTCTTGATGAATTTAAACGGCTCACGGGTAAATACATGGAGGATGATTCGCAGCAAGTTCACTCGGGAATTTTTATTATCTCGGCACCTGCCAACGGAGGTGGACTCTCTACAGCCTGGACGCACGCTTTGGGAGCGACCGATCGGTTCATGCGAGACTTTATTTGCCTGGAGCCGATGGGACTCGGTGAAACCGAAGTGGAAAACATTCAGACGATGGAAGTAGATCTGGCTGCTGGCGAGACTTTTCCAAAACAGATTGAGAAAGCACGACTCAAAGAACCTGACGTTTTCGTCCTGCCCCACGTCCCGGACAAAGAAACATTGGAAACTCTCTGCGAAGAAGCTTTGCAGAATAACCGCATGTCGATCATCTCGATCAATGCAACCGATGGTGTTGAAGCGATTCACAAAATTCGATCTCTCGGAGTTTCACCCGACAAGTTCGCCAAATGTCTCAACGGTGTTATGCACATGCGGTTGTGTCGCAAGCTTTGTGAAAACTGCCGGCAACCTTTCCAGCCCGGCCCTCAATACATCCAGCAGTTAGGGCTGCCTCCGTCACACGTTCAAGTACTCTATCAGCACTTCCAGCCCGTACCTGATGAAAACGGAAACTTACCTGAACAATGTAATGTCTGTTCGGGCCGTGGATTTATGGGGCGAACGGGGATGTTCGAGTTGATCGCCATGGATGACCAATTACGTCAGGCCGTCGCGACTCAACCCGATTTAAATGCCCTTCGCCAGCTTGCTCAACAACTTGGTAACAAATCCACACAGCAGGAAGGCATTCTACATTTAGCTCAAGGTATAACTTCGATTCAGGAATTACAGCGAGCAATGTCGAGTTAACTTATATAGCAAGTAATAATGCATTAACTACGTTTAACTCCGGGAATTCAAGCAGTGGCTGAGGATCGTTCACCTTACAAATCGTTTAACTCGGCTGACAGCCATGACCATTGGGGTGAGGAAACCGGATATCGACGGCTCCACTGGGGTGCCGTTACATCGCTTGTTCTGGCGTTATTTTCCCCTCTGGCAATCTATATTTCGGGGCTGATCGCAATTCCCGTAGCCAGCCTCCTCTTCGGCTTACTGGGGCACTCGGAAATCAAACGCAAGCCCGAAATCTACACCGGAGCCCGCATCGCCATGACCGGCTTATTCGTCGCTCTGGTTTTTGGAATCTGGGGATCACTGAACCAGATCAATGACACCAGCTACCTTTACGATCAGGCCGCCGTACAAACCAAACACTGGTTAAGCTATCTCAAAGAGGGGAAACTGGCTCATGCACATCAAGTCATGCTTTCGGTACAGGGACGTAATCATGAGGTGCGTGACATTGAAGAGTTCTACCAAAATGATCGGGGTATGCTTGAAGAGCAGAATGCTCGATTCTCGCGTCAGCCCATGAAAATGATGCTCGAACACATCGACCGCTGGAACCCTGACAGCCTGGTCGTCCTTAATAACGTCCTCTTACGTAGCACGAAGAAAAACGAAATCCAATTAGTTCAGGAATATGTGCTGCCGCTCGACGATTCGGATGATGAAGCGATCGCTTTTAGAATTCAATATTGGAGACAATTCTTCCCGGAAGGGCGAACTTCACACTGGCAACTGGAAGGAATCGGTTTGCTGGATGGCTCGTATGGTGCCACCGCCGATAATGCACATGCCGGGCACGGCCACTAATACCGGGGTTGTTGTGGTGACTCTGTAACCACACTGGTGCGTGGCAGGGATTCGATAAAGAGTTGACCGTAAAACTTCGTGCGAATGCGTGGGTCGAGTACCACGACGATCCCATAGTCACTGCGAGTTCTAATCAGGCGACCAAATCCCTGTTTGAATTTTATCGTGGCCTCGGGCAACTGAAAGTCCATAAAAGGATTGCCTCCTTCTGCCTTAATTTTTTCCAGTCTCGCCTCCAGCAAGGGTTGATCCGGGACACTGAACGGCAGCCGGGGAATTATTACGTTTTGCAGATCATCGCCGGGCACATCCACTCCCTGCCAAAAACTGTCTGTTCCAAATAACACGGACCGCGGGTTTTGCTGAAACTGACGAATCATTTCGGTACGAGGCGTTCCATCACCCTGACTGATGATCCCGAGTTGCTGCTCGGTGAGCCAGGGAGTCAATGCGGATGTGAGGAAACGAATCATGTCATAGCTGGTACACAAGACAAATGCATGGCCATCTGTACGAGCGACATATCGTTTAATCATTTCCACCGTCTGCTGGCGAAATTGATTTTTTTGTTGAGATGGATCCGGCATTCCTCCAACCAAAATGAGCTCGGCCTGCCGTTCGTAATCAAAAGGACTACCGATCTGAGCATAATTCGATTCACTCAAACCAATCCGTGATCTGAAGAAGTTAAATTGTTCATCCCTTCCAACGGCCAGTGTCGCACTCGTCAATACAACGCTTGGCACTTTGCCAAACAACTCTTTACGTAGGATCGGACCGACATCCAGTGGAGCGCCCCGCAGGGAGATCCGAGCACCACTGCGCTTGGTCTTATAGGCTTCCAGCCAATACACCATATCCGGTGTGGACTGTTCCATCCATTGATGAATAGCATCTGAAAGTGTTTCCAGTCGAGCGACAGCGGACGTGTAGTTTTTGCGCTCCGAAGTATCTTCGATTTGAGAGGCGAGTTGGCGAATCATCCCTGCCAATCGTGACAACTCCACACTCAATGGGTTTTCGAACATTCGCTTTTGATGCATACGTCCGTTGGAGCGGGGATGATCTTCCCGCCATTCCATAATCTGTCCAAACAACTGGTCAGCAGCGATGTAGCAACGAATGACCTGTCTTTGAGCTTTATCGTACCTCCCCTCGACTAACAGCCCTTTGTTCGTCCGGTCATTGAAAAGCTTCTTGAGGATGTAATCAACCTGACCGGATGTGACTCCCGGCCCCAAGTGATCGCTGGCAACAGATTCGACCGTATGGGCTTCATCGAGTATCACCGCGTCGTAATCGGGCAGGATACTAACACCCTGGCTACGCAGCGATAAATCACTGAAGAACAACGCATGATTCACGATGATGACCTGAGCGTGTTCCATGCGTCTGCGAGCCCGGTAGTAGAAACAGGTTTTGTAAGTGGGACAACTCGCTCCCATACAGTTACCCGAGTCACTGGAGACTTCATCCCAAACCGCGGGCAGCGGTTGAAAGGACAGTGTACTGCGACTGCCGTCATTGGACTCTTTGGCCCATTGATTGATCAGGGCGAGTTGATTCAGTTCAGGCTCACCGTCGAACAACGTGGCACTGCGTTTGACCGCGTTTTTCAAACGACGCTGACTCAGATAATTTGCTCGCCCTTTGACCAATACAGCCGAGAACTCTCGTGGAATGACACTATTGAGAAGCGGTAAGTCTTTGCCAAGCAACTGTTCCTGCAAGCTAATGGTGTGTGTCGAAATGACGATGCGACGATTTCGCGTTTGCCCATCTTCTGTTTCCACAGTGGCATCGGCAGGATCGGTAGCCGCCAGGATGGCCGGGACTAAATAGGCAAAGCTTTTGCCGACACCTGTTCCTGCTTCGACAACCAAATGACGACGATCAGCCAATGCAGCTGCTACCGCATCAGCCATTTCCATTTGCTGCATACGGTGCTCATAATTCTTGAGCCGCGCAGCAATCCTGCCTTCCGGGCCGAGAATATCCGCGGGTTGAAGAAAGTCATGATCCATTCCATGATCCGTTGAGTAACGCTCGCGAAAATAATAAAACGCGATTATTTACCGCGAGGGTAGGGGTGCGTAGCAATCACTCCTTCTTCCGGACTGCTCGCCGTTGCATAAAGACGCTTGGGAATTCGACCCGCTAGGTAAGCTAGTCGACCGGCATGCGTTGCGTTTTTCATTGCTTGTGCCATTCTATGAGGATCTCGGGCATGTGCGATGGCGGTGTTCAGTAAAACCCCATCCACTCCAAGCTCCATAGCCTGAGCGACATCGCTGGCCGTACCGACTCCGGCATCGACGATCACCGGGTAATCCGGATCCTCATCTTTGAGATACTCCAGAATGATACGCATGTTGTTGGGATTGAGCACTCCCTGTCCGGATCCAATCGGACTACCTGCCGGCATCACAGCCGCAGCACCAGCCGCTTTTAACCGACGCGCTGTCACAGGATCGTCACTGGTATAACACAAAACTTGAAATCCATCTGCAACCAGAGTTTCTGTTGCTTCCAGCGTAGCGACCGGATCCGGCAATAGCGTTTTGCTGTCCCCCAGGCATTCCAGCTTGACCCAATCGGCTCCCGGGTTCCCTAAAGCACGTAGAATCTCGCGCCCCATCTTTGCAACACGGACGGCATCGTCAGCACTATAGCAACCGGCAGTATTAGGAAGCAGGATATATTTTTCTGAGTCGATGAAGTCGAGTAGGTTTTCACCAGCCGCATCATGCAGGCGTTCGCGACGAACAGCAACTGTAATGCACTGTGCTCCGGATAACTCCAGACATTCTTTCATCACCGTGGCATTTTCATATCGCCCGCTACCCACGATCAGGCGGCTGGATAGTTCAAACGAGCCAACCTTAAGGGCTCCGTTATCCGCTACCTGCTGTTCTGAGTCTATTTCTATCGCCATCGTCTTTCCGGGACTAATCTCTATCCACCGCCAACCAAGGTCACAACTTCCAGTTTATCTCCGTCTGTGAGTACACATTCAGCGTGCTTTTCAAACGGAATGATTTCGAGGTTTAGCTCGACAGCGACATGTCTGGTGGTAATCTCCAGCTGAGCCAGTAATTGGGACAGTGTCGATGCAGCGGCCAACTCTACACTTTCACCATTGACGTATACGACCAAATGACTGATCTCCGTCATCACTGACCAAGCGTAATATTACGGGCCTGACCGACTTTGAGAGCAACCAAAGCGCCACTTTGTGGTCGGCCGGTTGACTCAAGCTGCCGATTCCATGGCACATAATAAGAAGCAAAATTACCTGTCGTCGCATCCACGACATAAACCAGCGTGTTACCAGGACGATTAGTCCCCAGAAATTGCACATCACCGGTGACTAACAACAAACGAGGCTTTTTGGTTCGCTGAACCTGTAAGTCACCAAACACATTCGTTTTGAAATGCCCGCCAAATTGTCCCGTACGTGCGTAGGGCACGATACATTGTAAATCTCCGGTTAGCGTATCAAGAAAGAAAGCACCTTCCGCTGCGTCTGAGATAGATCCTGTCGCCAACGAGAAGTTATCCGAACTGTCACTTCCTGCAGCTTTTAAGACCATGCCATCAATTTCAACCGTGGCGGCAGATCGCTCGGACTTCAACCCGATCAGAGTGCCGGTCACCATGCCAATTCCAAATAACAGGCCAATACCGATACCAACAAATAGCGATTTGTTTTTCATGAACAAACTCTCGTTACTCAATGATTTGTAAAGATGATGTGAAAAGTTCGAGTTCAATCGAATAAGCCTGAACTCGCTACTACAATCATTATAAGCAAAAACGCTCTTTGAATTAACTAGCTAACTGTTGATTACCACCAGTGATTACCGCCAGCTGACAACACCGACTGCAGGCCGCCAGAGCCACCCAGATAACGGGCACGACTGGAACCCGTGGTGGGATATGCTAAAAAAGAAGCATCGCAATACCCACCTTTATTGAATTCAGAATTCCCGAAATCCCAATATCACGTTTACCTTGACTCATCGGTCACTGTGATAAACGGAACAAAACAGGAGCTTTTTACAAATGTCCACCAATGGTGACTTAAATAGAAAATTAAAAATGGCCCTCGTTGGCGGTGGAGCCGGCTCATTTATTGGCCGCGTGCACTGTACAGCCGCCGTGCTGGATAACCGAGCCGCTCTGGTTGCCGGAGCATTATCATCCAATCCGGAACGAGCCAAAGCTTCTGCCGCTGCGTATGATATCGCTGAAAACCGAGCCTATGGGTCATATCAGGAGATGTTAGAAACGGAAGCCGCTCTGCCCGAAGGTGAGCGTATCGATTTCGTCTCGGTGGCAACACCGAATCATACTCACTTTGAAATCGCGAAAGCAGCCGTCGATGCCGGGTTCAACGTGATCTGCGATAAACCGATGACATTCGACCTCGCTCAGGCTGAGGAACTGGCAACAGCGGTCGACAATTCCAATGTTGTATTTGCTGTTAGCCATAACTACACCGGCTATCCTCTGGTTCGGCAGGCACGGGAGATGATTCTCAATGGTGAGTTAGGCGAGATTCAGGCTATCCGATCGAACTACATTCAGGGCTGGTTACGAACTCGTCTGGAACAGGAAGAACAAAAACAGGCTGCCTGGCGAACAGATCCATCCAAGAGTGGCGCTGCAGGATGCTTTGGCGACATTGCCACCCATGCCTACAATCTGGGACGCTATATGACAGGCCTGCTGCCGGATCAAATCAGTTGCCACTTACGTACGTTTGAAGAAGGTCGATTACTGGACGATTATGGAACTGCAGTGATCCAGTTTGAAAACGGTGGGCTGGGAACTGTGACCGCTTCGCAAATCAGTCATGGGCGTGAAAACGATCTGTTCATTGAAATCGACGGGACTAAAGGCGCTCTTCAATGGCGACAGGAAAACCCTAACGAAATGATCGTCCGTCAAAATGGCCAGCCCCATAAGATTTACACTCGCGATCCTAACGCTCCGTTTATGAACGAAAGTGGTGCCGCGGCGTGTCGACTACCAAGCGGGCACCCGGAAGCATTCTTCGAAGCATTTGCCAACGTCTACCGTTCCGCTTACGATGCGATGGCTGACCGGGCATTAGGCAAGACCATCGAAAAAGTAGATACGGTATACCCCAATGTTCACGATGGTGTTGAAGGGATGTATTTCATTCAACAGTGCGTTGCCAGTTCCGCGGAAAATGGAGCCTGGTTACCGCTCAAACATGAACGTGCTCGCCGATAAACCAATCCACAAATAACTTTCAAACATGAAAAAGGAATAGATATGATTCGTAAATTAATGATGGCTTTGCCTGCCTTGCTGCTGGCATCGGGTATTACGCTTGCCGACAAAAAAGATGATGGATTCACCACCATCACCAACGGAAAAGACTTCAGTGGCTGGAAAGCTAGTGAAAACAAAGATTCATGGAGTATGAAAAACGGTGCGTTTGTGGCACACGGTCCGCGCAGTCACCTGTTCTTTCAGGCCGACAAACCGTTCAAAAACTTTGAACTTAAAGTCGATGTAATGACCGAACCTGGCAGCAATGGCGGAATTTACTTCCACACTCAGTACCAGGAAAATGGCTGGCCAAAATTCGGTTATGAAGCTCAGGTTAATATCACTCACGGTGACCCCAAGAAAAGTGGCAGCCTTTACGGTGTCGTGAATGTGGCAGATCCAAAGCTGAAGGATAATGAGTTTTACGAAACACATATCATCGTTAAAGGTCGTCACGTCACCATTAAACTCAATGGACGTACAGTGGTGGAATACACTGAGCCCAAAGGGAAAGAAGCATTCAGCAATGACTTCGAACGCCGGCTCGGTGAAGGTACATTTGCCTTGCAGTGCCACGACCCTAAGAGCATCGTGCACTTTAAGAACATCCGAGTAAAACGACTCGACTGATTGAAGCCAATTGCGGCTGAGAATCGTGGGATTTGATTAATCCTCTGTCGTCACCTACCCGATACTTTTTATACTTCGGCTAATCCGGCAGAGGGACCAAATTTTAGCGTAAGTCAGGATCACTAATACGACAGTGCTGAAGCACGTCAGCATCCTCACTTGTCTCGCAGCGACTCCGCTCGCCGCATTTATGGCCGAAGTTTTTAAACTATTAAAAACCCCGGGGGTAAGCTTTTTGCTTCCCGGGGTTTTTTTTATGCCCATAGATAATGGACTGGGATTCTCAAGTATGATACGAGTATGAGTTTTCCACGTTATGACCGTCTGCAATCCTATCAATGGAATTACGACAACCCGCCGGAGGTTGCCGAGGTGGAAATTCCGAAATGGCCGGGAGATTCCTCTTTCTGTGGCTATCGGCTCAAGTCACCGCTGGGAATGCCTGCAGGACCCTTACTCAACGGTCAGTGGTGCCTCTATTATGCCAGTCTTGGTTTTGACTTTGTCACTTACAAAACTGTTCGCAGTGGATATCGAGCGTGTTATGAGCTGCCGAATCTACAGCCGGTTCGTGTTGGAATGCTACAGGGAGGCGAGTCCGATGTGCCCACTCAAAATGAGATGACAGGCAGCTGGGCAGTATCGTATGGGATGCCGTCGACCGAGCCTGAAATCTGGCAGAAAGATGTGATGCAAACCCGGGATCAGTTACCTGCTAATAAAATCCTCTGTGTTTCTGTCGTTGGCTCTGTTCAACCCGACTGGACATTGCAACAACTCGCAGATGACTATGCCTTATGTGCTCGCATGGCCATCGAGAGCGGAGCTGATTTTGTGGAGGCAAACTTCTCCTGCCCCAACGTGTCCACTTGCGATGGTCAACTTTATCAAATTCCAGAGGATTGCCGTCTCGTTGTAGAAACGATTCGAACTCAAATTTCTAATTCTCCTTTGATTGGAAAAATTGGTCGCATCGCAGACTCAGACCAAATGCGATCACTACTCGCAGCGATTCATCCGTTCGTCGATGCATTGGCCATGACCAACAGTATCGCCACGCGAGTGAAAAACGAGGACGGAGAATTTCTTTTTGATGGGCAACAACGAGGCATCTGCGGCAAGGCCACGCTCAATGCTTCCGTGGAGCAAACTCGACTGGCTAAACAGATCATCCGGGACGAAGGCTATGAACTGCAGCTCATCGGAGTGGGTGGAGCGAGTTGCCTTGAGGATGTTGAGCAATACCTGGATGCTGGAGCAACCGCTGTCCACATTGCAACGGCCGCGATGGAGAATCCGGAAGTTGCTATGGAAATCAAAGCAGCAGCTTCCGTCGGCTAACTTTAGAGACATTCACTAGTTGACCCTCTCGAGCTCCTCGCTCAGCGCATAAAAAAACGGGCCTGGAATACTAAGCTCTGAAATTCGTAGTCCACATGTCCCCAGTGACCATCGACGGAAGCATACTATTGTCGATTGTGGCTACAAACCTGAACCTAATCATTCTGGCCCGTTGTGTTCTGCTTTGAGAATTCTTTCGGCTTTCGGCCCCCACCGAAGCTAAAATCACTCTCCTGTAAAGATTCTGTATATTACTTACTTTCCCTTTACACCCTATCTATCGCATATTCCCTAGTCGTATCTTTTCCGAAAATGTTCGCAGATCCGAATTGTTTGCCAATACCGCCTAGCTTTATACCAAGTTTGACGATTATGCCGATTGGCCGATCAGCTGAGCAATTCTGTCTAGATTCAGCCACTGGACGACCAGGTTGAAAACTTTTTTTCAGGTTTTAGTGAACGACGATGTCCGATTTACCTAGTACAATTCAGTCAGACACTCAACTTTTATTCTGATCACAGGTAGCGAGAAAATGTCTAACAACATGTTCCGTATCATTTTATGTCTCTTGATGTCCTATACCCTAACTGCGGACGCTCAGAATACTTCTGACGCAAAACTCTACGGTCAGGGTGTTCATGCTTACAACAATGGCGAGTATGACGCTGCGTTAAGCCTCTTCAATGCTGCGGTCGATCAGGGCTCAGAAGATCCTCGTGTATTTTTGTTCCGTGGGCTGGTATACCACCAACAAGGCAAAACCGAAGAAGCTCAGAAGGATCTAAAGCACGGAGCCGAACTGGAAGCCGTGGATAAGCGAGGATTCTATCCTGTGTCACCAGCACTCATCCGTGTGCAGGGAAAGGTTAGATTGCAGATTGAGAATCTCCGTCGTGAAGCCCGAGCTAATCTGGTTCAAATCGAGAAAACGCGCGCTGCCGCTCGTTACGAAGAACAAAAAGTAAACGAAGCAGCCGTATTACGTAAACCAATGCCAATGGATGCTCCCGCCATTCCGATCGACGCACAACAATCAATAAGACCTGAAAACCCTTTTGCCCCAAGCAACATTGCCGGAATCAAAAGCAATCCTTCCAACGTAACTGTCTCAAAGACAAACCCAAAACCCTCTGTGGATGACAAAGACCCATTGGCCAATTTAGCCAACGATAATCCAATGCCAGCGAACCCTGTTGCTAATAACAATCCGCCGGCTAACAACACACCGCCAGCGGGTAACAATCCTTTTGCACCGGGCAATAACAACACGCCCCCGGCAATCAACAACCCACCGGCTGGCAATAATCCTTTCGCTCCCGGCAACGATGCCCCTGCAGCCAACAGCAATCCTCCTGCTGGAAATAATCCCTTTGCACCGGGAAACAATGCTCCGGCTAATAAACCTGCCACGAAAAGCGGGACGCTCGGGGCAATCTTTGGTTCACTGAATCCGTTTGGTGGTGGTAATGATGAACCTGCAGCGAACGCGGTACCCGGAGGTGGCAAACCACCAACCTCATTGGATGAATTCAAGAAGTTCATTCAGGGAAGTCTTCCCGGAGGCGGAGGTGGCGGCGCCAACCCCGGCAATAACAACCCTGCTCCCAATGGTAACAATCCGTTTGGACCCGTACCAAACCCGTTCAAATAACACACAAAACCAATCTGAATAACGAATCCCCGAGCATCCATTCAAGCGATCGCTCGGGGATTTTTTTGCGTTCGTGCCGTCACATCGCGTAGATACCCAGTGCGTATTTTTTAAGGTAAAATAAACGACCCTGCTGAGTCGTTTATCGTGCTCATGGCAGACATATTTCCTCTGGTTTCTGACACTTATCGTATGTTCGGATTAACAATGAATCGCATCCTCAACGCCGTTACTTTCACTATCGCGATTTTTAGCCTGTCGACACAGCCAATATTAGCAGCTCCCACCATCAACAACGTCAGTGTGCCGGGAATTCAAGCTGGTACTACCGTCCAGATTACTGTCACTGGTACCGATCTGACGCCTGCTCCAAAACTGATTGCTTCCTTTCCAATTGCGTCTCAAAAAGCCGTCGAAGGATCGGACAACGGTAAAGCAATCATCGAATTGAATACGACTGAAATTGAACCTGGAATCCACTGGGTTCGGATCGCCAGTGACAAAGGCATCTCCAATGCTCTCTCGTTGGGCGTAGATAATCTCACTCAAATTCCTTTTGCAGAGACTGTCGAATCTCTGCCGGTTGCACTCGCAGGAGATTTATCGGGAGGAAACATCCTGAAAACAACTTTTCCTGCCAAGGCAGGGGACCCCCTTGTAGTCGACATCGAAGGTCGGCGCATAGGCTCCAATATCCGCCCGGTGATTCGCTTAATGGATGCAGCCGGCGTGCAAATTGGTTTTAGTGCTCCCCAGCCCGAACTGCATGGGGACGCAAGAATTACAGTAAAGATCCCCGCTGATGGTCTCTACACGCTGGAAATGCATGACATCCTTTACAAAGGTCCCGGCCCGGGACGGTTTCGGCTGAAGATTGGCAATCTTAGTTTTGCGGATTTGGCATTTCCAATCGGAGTACAGACCGGGCAGGCTGCCAGCATTCATTTTGGCCGAACGAATATTACCCAACCAGTCGATGTAACCTCAGCGAAAGATACAACCGGCTCAGCACCTCTTCCTGCGGCAGGACATGCCACGGGTTCACGACCGCGAGTCATTTTCAGTAACCACGCAGAGTTCGTGGAATCCACAGAGTCCGTCGACGTACCGACTGCTCCGGTCGGGATTAACGGTCGCCTGTCCGTTAAGGGCGAGATGGATAAATTCAAAGTACTTGCCAGGCCGGGCTCTAAACTTCGCTTTGATATCATTGCCCGCCGTGCAGGCTCACCTGTCGACGGCGTCTTACTGGTTCAGGCCGCCAACGGCGCAACGCTTGGAAGCAATGACGACCGGCCCGGACTTTCAGATCCCGGCGCGGATGTCACCGTCCCCGGAGATTCTGAATTCATCACGGTGACTTTTTATGACCTACTTAAACGAGGCGGAGACGATTTCATTTATCGCATTGATATCGAAGATATCTCGCAGCCTCAATTCGCAGCCACCATCGCTCAGGATCGTTTACAAATCCCGGCAGGCTCCACACAAACAGTCGTCGTCGATGTCGCTCGGCAGGGATACAACGGAGACATCAATCTGGAATTCGACGGGTTGCCTGAAGGAGTCACCGTAACTAACAATCAAGTACTTGCCGGTCGTTCACGCGGACTCGTTTCAATAACCGCTACAGACGGCGTCGCCAACGCAACCATCGGCCGAATTATTGCCACCGCAGCGGACGAAAATGTGGGCACACGAAAAATCGCCAACGTGGGCGGAGATAGTCCGCATTACCGGGTGCTTCCCGAATTACGCAGAAGTCTGGGGATTGCCCGGGCAGCCACCGCCCCCATCGGGATTTCACTCGCCACAGAAACAACTGATCTTCAGGGTGCCCGAGGTAAATACCTTCCTGTCGCAGTCAATGTAAGCCGGATGGATGGAGTCACCGGTAATATTCGCTTGCGTCTGATCTCTAATCAAACCATGCCTCGTAAAAAAATAAAGCAAAACAACAAAGACGTTGAAGTCGATGATACCGACCGGGCATTACGCCTCAGTGAAGATCCGATGCTCGGAGTGGACATCACCAGCCAAACTGTCAACGTCTGGGTTCCACACGATCTGGGAATCATGGCCTGGCGGGGAGCCATCGTTGCTGAACTCTTATCCGCAGATAACAAAAACGTTTTGGCTACCGTTTCCACGGCACAACTTACAATCACACCTTTAGATTCACTCAGTCTTGCGCTGACCACAGACGCCGCCATTCAGGCACGTGCTGGCGAAGGAGAATCGGGACATTTTGCGGGTACCATTACTCGAGCGGCGGGCTTTGACAAACCCGTGACCGTGACGCTCGCCGGTCTGCCGGAAGGCTATGCCGCACCCAGCATCGAAGTCCCTGCTGACCAAACTGAATTCAAACTGGAAGTCCGCTTCCCCAAAGAAGCGAAGCCAGCCGACCTGAAAGATATCAAGCTGCTCGCCAATGCACCTACCGATCTCAAGCCCGAAGTCAAGGTTTCGAGCAACCAAATCAACACCATGATTAAAGTCGTTGCTCAAGAGTAAGGCACTCGATAGTTCAGCATCCATGATTCGAACTACATTACGAAGGAATAAGAATAGCATGCGTTTTCCAAACCGTATTTTAGCGTTTGTACTGTTGGTCACTTTCATAGCATCAGTGCCATTTTCATCGGCTATCGCTCAGGACAAAGACACTCGTCCCAATATCCTCTTCATCTTTTCAGATGACCATGCCTACCAGTCGATCAGCGCCTATGACAGCATCGTCAATAAAACTCCCAATCTCGATCGCATCGCTAATGAGGGCATGCGTTTCGATCGGGCGTTTGTAACCAACTCAATCTGTGGGCCATCGCGAGCCGTGGTATTAACAGGTAAATACGGTCACCTCAATGGATTTGTAAGAAACGGGAACACCTTCAATGGCCACCAACAAACCGTTTCTAAGTTACTGCAAAAATCGGGTTATGAAACCGCGGTCATTGGCAAGTGGCACTTAAAAAGCACGCCTATTGGATTTGATTATTACCATGTGTTGATTGGTCAGGGGCCCTATTACAACCCACCCATGAAAACGACCGATGGACCGGTTAACCACGTTGGCTATACAACGGAAATCATTACTGATCAGACATTGAAATATCTCAAGCAGCGACGTGATCCGGACAAACCGTTCTTTCTGATGTACCAGCACAAGGCGCCACACCGAAACTGGCAGCCTGGTCCTAACGAAATTAATAACTACAACAACGAAACGATCCCCGAGCCAATCACCTTATTTGATGATTACAAAGGACGTACATCCGCCGCTCGAAATCAGGAAATGACCGTCAAAGAACATCTCACTCGCTTTGACCTTAAGCTGGACCCTCCTCGCAATCTGACGCCCGAACAACTCAAAGTGTGGAACGATGCCTATGACGAGAAAAATGCTGAGCTGGAAAAACTCAACCTCGAAGGCGACGACCTGANCCGGTGGAAATATCAACGCTATGTCAAAGATTATCTACGCTGCATCGATAGCGTAGATAAAAACGTCGGGCGCGTGCTCGATTACTTAGAAGAATCCGGGCTGGCTGAAAACACGATCGTCATCTACACCTCCGANCAGGGTTGGTATCTGGGTGAACATGGGTGGTACGACAAGCGTTGGATGTATGAAGAATCATTCCGTACGCCGCTCATGGTTCGCTGGCCGGGTAAGATCAAGCCGGGCACTGTGAACACCGACATGGTCATGAATCTCGACTTTGCTCAGACATTTCTGGACATCGCCGGAGCCGATCAGCCGGACGACATGCAGGGTGCCAGTATGAAACCAGTTTTCGAAGGTAACACACCTGATGACTGGCGGAAAAGTGTTTACTACCACTATTACGAATTCCCCGGCGCCCATAGCGTGGCCAAGCATAACGGAGTGCGAACGGAACGCTACAAGTTGATCAACTTCTATGAAAACAAGGAATGGGAGTTGTTCGACCTCAAAGAAGATCCCAATGAACTAAACAGTGTCTACGACGATCCGGANTATGCCGACATCAAAAAGGNTCTGGAAGTGGAATTACAACGGTTNCAGGAATTCTATAAAGATGATGGCACGATTGTTAACTTTGGCGCCGATCGAGCTAAACTGCATCCCACCGAGTTGGTAAGGCGATTTCGTTTTGGTGAATTTGATAATATTGAGCGTTCGCCANACGGTNCTGCAGTCCTTTGCGANGGGAAAAAGCCACTCTTCCAAATACCCAGCACGNGAAAATTCAGTCCTGATTTTAAGCCGATCACCTTAGGTGGCTTTATCAATCCCACGGCAGCCGACGGTGTCATCGCCGCGCAGGGTGGTCAGGCTATGGGTTACACGATGAGACTCAAAGATGGAAACCTTCTGTTTTCTGTGCGCTCTGAGGGNCAGTTGTTTACGGCCGTAGGCCCTGCCATTGAACTCAATGAATGGACNCACGTCATCGCCGTGCTCGATCGCAACGCCAAACTTGCGTTCATTGTGAATGGCAAAAAAATAAAAACCGATGTCAAAGCGGCATTCATATCAAGTGCCCCTGCTGATGGATTTACTTTAGGCATCGATGGGGGTTCACTCGTCGAAGACTACGGAGCCACCAATGGACTACAGGGTAAGATGGCTGACTTCCGCCTCTTTTGGGGTACACTCGATAACGAAACACTTCAAAGCTGGGTAAACCCTAANTAAGAAACCCGTGAAGCTAACAGCAAANTACGATGGGATANTCAACCATGAANCTAAACCGACGACAGGNAATCCAGGCTTCNGCCGTGGCTCTGGCNACCACCNCCACAACCTATACCTCAGCCGCCACATCTGTCAAAGCTGAGTCAAAGCCATTTGGATTCTGCTTTAACACCAGCTGTGTCCGGGGCCAAAAACTCTCACTGGACCAGCAGGTTGATTTGGTTATCAAAGCCGGNTATGAAGGGATCGAACCCTGGATACGTGACCTGCAGGCATTCAAAGATAATGGCGGCAGCCTTAAAGACCTCGGGAAAAAGCTCGCGGATCATAACGTCAAAGTGGTTAGCGCGATCGGATTTGCGCGATGGATTGTCGACGACGATCAGGAGCGTGCTAAAGGATTGGAGACCGCCAAACACGACATGGGGCTACTCAAGGAAATGGGAGGAGTAAGAATTGCTGCACCTCCGGTCGGAGCCACNAATATTGAAGGATTTGATTTATTCGCTGCGGCCAGTCGCTATCATGCACTCTGCGAAGTGGGACGCAATGAAGGCATCACTCCTCAGTTAGAACTCTGGGGATTTTCAAAGACCTTGAGTCGATTGGGAGAATTGGCATTTGTGGCGGCNGAAGCAGGCCATCCGGATGCATGTATCCTGCCGGACATCTACCATATCTACAAAGGTGGGTCATCGTTTGAAGGCCTCAAGATGCTTAACGGACAACATATCCATTGTTTTCACGTTAATGATTATCCNGCTGATCCTCCTCGCCCAACCATTGCGGATAAAGACCGTGTCCATGTCGGAGATGGAATTGCCCCGGTAACAAAAATACTTCAAATGGTNTACAAGGCNGGCTGTCGGGGTATGCTGTCGCTNGAGTTGTTCAATCCGGAATACTGGAAGCAGGACCCAATGCAGGTCGCTTCCGAAGGTCTGGCAAAAGTCAAAGCTGCGGTTGCCAAAGCATTTGGTTAAACCACTCTCCCCGTGAATAGGTCCTAGCCGTGGTCGATCGGAAAAAGAAGAGAATCCTCTTNCCGCTGCTGGCTATTNGTGTTGGCTTACTGCCAGTGGTGGGACTGGAAATAATCTTTCGAATCTTCGACATTGCCTCACCGGAACAAGTCGTGGATTCTTCTGCAGGCTTCACCGGGTACCAGCCTCTGTTCACCCTGGACGAAGCTGACCAGACGTACGTAACGGCCAGGAATCGCGCGCTCTATTTCGGCGATCAATCTTTTGCTGTTGTGAAACCGAATGATACCTTTCGTATGTTTTTCCTTGGCGGATCGACAGTTCGGGGACGTCCGTTTGCCGTTGATTCCGCGTTCTCCAAATGGGTGGAATTAGAGCTTAATCAGCGAAGTCAGACGACTAAATATGAGTCGATCAACTGTGGTGGCCTGTCCTATGCCAGTTTTCGCTTAACCCACATAAATGATGAAGTACTCGAGTACNACCCTGATCTGATTGTCATTGCCACCGGACACAACGAATTCCTGGAAGATCGTACTTTTAGCCAGGCGAGTCAAAAAGCGGAGGCTCAAAGTGCATTGGAGTCGCTCCGTTTGGTCGTTTGGGCCCGCTCGCTCTTAGGCCAGGACGTCGAGTCATTCAAAGATGCGTCCAGCGAAAAACTTCCTGAAAACGTGACTGCGCGTCTGGATGCTGAAAGTGGTTATGCNTCGTANCAATGGGACCCTGAATGGTCTGCCGCAATCACTTCTCAATACGAAGACTCACTGCGGGAGATGCTAAGGCGCTGCCAGGCCTCTCAAACTCCCGTCGTTTTAGTTTGTCTCGGCTCTAATCTCAGAGATTGTCCACCTTTCAAATCTGAGCTACCTGACACNCTCGATGTAAAATCACAGCAACAGTTCCTGGATTATTTTGCGCAGGCAAGCGCACTCGTCGATCAGCCTCGAGCAGCACTGCAACGATATCAGGAATGCTTAAAAATCAGTGATCAATACGCTCTGCTGCATTACCGCATGGCCCGCATTTATGAGCAACTTGGCGAAACCATCCAGGCCAAAGATCATTACCTGCTTGCGAAGGATACTGATATCTGTCCGCTCCGTTTATCTGAAGCCATGGATGAAATTCAACGCCGGCTGGCCGCCGAATTTGCAGTACCACTGGTTGATGCAAGAACAGCGATCGAAAGTGAGAGTGCCACATATATTCCCGGCTATGAAATGTACGTTGATCACGTGCATCCCACCTTGCATGGACATCAGGTCATCGCCGGAGCGATTGTCGATAAACTGATTGATCGAAAACTAGTCACGCCTGATCATCAGTTAAGTGTCCAGCAATACCAAACTCTTTACAAAGACCACATAAGCTCGTTGCCCTTAGCATTTTTTGCAAACGGANCGCGGCGTGTTAGCTGGCTGGAAAATTGGGCACGTCGTGACAAACTGGTTCGTGAACTCGAGCCATTTGACCTGCGAGGGCAGTTAGCTGTGGTGCATCGCCATATGGGATTTGACGAAACCGAACATGCATTAAACGAACTTAATAAAGCGGCTACAGATCATGAGAGCATTACCAGACCCGTGCTTGGTCTGGCACTTACTTTTCAACGGCATGGGCGGTACAGTGCGGCGCGAACGCTATTGGAATGGCTACANGAGAATGAATCGGACCCGCAGCTATTNCAGGAAATTCAATACGCTCGAATGATCAACGCCGAAAGCATGGGTGATCGCGGCATCGCCATTTTGATCTATGACAACTTCTTTGAACGATTACCATTCGAAGTCGAAGCCAATCAAGGTTGGAGGGATTTCGTTCCTGACATTTGGGAACGAGTGAAATTAGAGAAGCAATAATGATGAATGATTCTCCTGCCTATAACTCCGTGGCTGTAATTCTTCCGGAACTGCAGCGACAATTCACCGACCGAGTTTCTGTTGATCCGGAAATACTCAACGACCACGGTCACGATGTTTCCCGNCACGAAACGCAGGCTCCTCAGGCGGTCGTCTTTCCAACCAGTACTGAGGAAGTTGCTGCGATCGTGCGNTTGTGTCATCAGCACCGGGTACCCGTGATCCCCTTCGGCACAGCAACGGCGGTGGAAGGAGGCGTCGTGGCAATCCATGGTGGAGTAGCCATTGACCTAATGCAAATGAACTCCATTCTGGAAGTCAATATTTCGGATGCGGATGCCACTGTGCAGGCAGGAGTGACCCGATATCAATTGAACGATTCGATCGAAGCTGAAGGAAATGGTTTGGTCTTTACCGTGGACCCGGGAGCCGATGCATCTATCGGCGGAATGGCGGCCACCCGGGCATCGGGAAGTTCCGCGGTGAGGTACGGGACAATGCGAGATAACACGTTGGCCCTAACGGTGGTATTGCCCGATGGCGAAATAATTAAAACTGGTGGGCGAGCACGTAAGTCTTCGGCCGGGTACGATCTTACTCATTTGATGGTAGGCAGCGAAGGTACGNTAGGAATCATTACAGAAGTCACCGTCAAACTACATCCAAAACCCGAACAAGTCTCTTCTGCCGTTTGCCCGTTTCCTTCCATCGAAAGTGCCGTGGATGCCGTCATTGAGATACTGGCTGCCGGAATTCCTGTTGCCCGTATTGAACTGCTTGATGAAGTACAAATCGATGCTGTCAATAAATACAGCGGCCTGAGTAATGTCCTCTTACCAACGATCTTCTTTGAATTTCACGGTTCCACAAAACATGTTCTGGAACAAACCACACGAGCTGAGGCAATCACTGCTCAGCACGGCGCGACTGAATTCAAGTGGGCGGTGGATCAACAGCAGCGTGATCGACTATGGNAGGCTCGATACGATTCTTTCCACGCTGTTATGGCATTAAGGGAGAATGCTGTTGGATATGTCACTGACGTTTGTGTGCCGATCTCGGAATTAGCACGTTGTTTTCTACATGCCAAAGAAATTGTCAAAGACGCAACCGTGCCAGCGCCTGTGTTTGGCCATGTCGGNGATGGAAACTTCCATGTCGTATTCCCACTCGATCCCGATAGGCCTGCGGAGCTTGCTGAGGTAACCGGTTACCATCAACAGCTAATCGACATGGCACTCTCGGTCGGTGGCACATGTACGGGCGAGCATGGTATTGGTTTAGGCAAACGTGAGGCCCTGAAACAAGAGCATGGTCAAGCCGTAGATACGATGAAGCGAATCAAGCTGGCACTCGACCCGCTGAATATCATGAACCCCGGAAAAGTTGTGTAAAATAGACGTCTTTCGATCACCCCAATCCTCTACTTCTCTGGATGATTCCTTATGAAATTGCATGTGTTCTTAATCCTTGTTGCTTCACTTTCCAGNAATCTGGTTTTTGCCGATGGAGAAGGTGACAACAATCCCGAATCTGTACGTCAGATTCCTCGAATCGGCATCAAGGTATCTGATGAAGATCGCATTACGCTAAATACCGGGTTGTCGGAATTAGCAGAATTGATCAAGCAGCTGCAATCAAGTGAATCGGATTTTGCATTAACGTTTCTACCTGACGTGGAAATTTACTACCGGGGCGTAAAGGATAATCTTGAACATCAGGAATTCTTCAGCGAAAAAGATATCGCCAAAGCATTGACCGCACTCGCCAGCGGGAAGCAGCGAGCTCAGCAGTTACTCGCCGGTGAAACTCCCTGGTTAAGTCAGACGGGTCTGGTCGTACGTGGGTTTCGTAGCAAGCTTGATGGATCGGCACAGCCCTATGGATTGGTTATTCCTAACAATTATCAGGCAGACGGTGAACAGGCTGTCCGACTGGATATTTGGTTTCACGGTCGAGGGGAGACTTTAAGTGAGACCAACTTCATCGACAGNCAAACCAAAGTGGTTGGCTATTATGCTCCCGCAAACACGATCGTCTTACATCCCTATGGTCGCTATAGCAACGCATTTAAATTCGCCGGCGAGATCGACGTGCTTGAAGCCATGGCACACGTCAAAGCCAATTACCGCATCGACAACGATCGTGTCAGCGTTCGCGGTTTTTCGATGGGCGGTGCCGGCTGCTGGCAATTTGCACAACTCTATGCTGANCANTGGTTCGCCGCAAATCCGGGAGCAGGATTTTCTGAAACTCCCGCATTCCTAAAGTCCTTCCAAAACGAAACGTTGCAACCCTATTGGTGGGAAGAGAAGCTATGGCGTTGGTACGACACTGATGACAATGCGATCAACCTGGCCCACGTACCCTTGATTGCCTATAGCGGTGAAGATGACATCCAAAAACAGGCGGCCGATGTTATGGAAGCAGCCCTGACTAAAGAAGGCATCGACATGGTACATATCNTTGGGCCCAAAACCGGCCATCGAATCCACCCTGACTCGCAGGCGATCATTGAAGACAAAATGGCAAGCCTGGCCCGTGTAGGCAATGACAGGCTGCCGCTGACGATCAATAAAATCACTCATACGTTGAAATACAACCGGCAATACTGGCTGACGATTACCGGCATGAAAGAACACTGGGAACCTGCCCGGGTGCGAGCCTCCATTAATCGGAATCAAATCACGATCGTCTCCACCGATGTAACAGGATTAAAATTCGACATGGGTGCCGGACTGGCTCCATTCGATATCACGCGCGACATCACTGTCCTTATCAACAACCAAACCATCAGGGCACCCAAGGCGAAGTCTGATCGGAGCTGGGCTTTCGAGATTCATTTGACCGATGGGAAATGGGTAGCCGGTCCCAGATCTGGTGAAGGATTACAGAAACGACATGGACTACAAGGCCCTATCGACGATGCATTTTTAAGCAGTTTTTTGATGGTGACACAAAGTGGTAAACCGATCAATGAAGCGATTGGCAAATGGACGACCAGCGAGCAGACACGTGCCATCAAGCATTGGCGACAACACTTTCGAGGGCACGCTCGGGTCAAGGCAGACTCAGAAGTTACTGAGAGCGATATCGCCAATCATAATTTAATTCTCTGGGGAGACTTCTCATCCAATCAAGTCATCGCCGACATCCTTGCCCGGCTGCCGCTAAGCTGGACTGAACAGGGAGTTTCTGTGGGTGAGAAGGTATTTGATGCCAAAAGTCATGCTCCAATTCTGATCTACCCTAACCCCTTAAATCCCGCTAAATACATTGTGATCAATAGTGGATTTACCTATCGCGAATATGCTTACTTAAATAATGCCCGGCAAGTACCGATGTTACCCGACTGGGCGATTGTGGATGTTGTGAACAAGCCTAAAGCCAACGACTCTATCTACCGTTTCCCGGGTATCCCCAAAGATGCCAATTTCTTTGATGAAAACTGGGAAGTAAAGTAACCGACTGTTGAGTATCAATTCCGCAATGCGTTTGAGAATTCTCTTTCTAATTACCTTGCAAATGGGGCTGTTTTTTGAGTCCGCCTCGGCTGCGCCGAAGGATAAAACTGACGCCTCTCCGGGGCAACGCCTTTATGTCAAACAATGTGCACATTGTCATGGCATGCAGGGAGAAGGGGTCGTGGGCGTTAATGATAACCCTCTGTACGGCCATAAACGGCTGCCAGAGCTAATTCAGGTTATCGAAGAGACAATGCCGGAAGATAAACCCAAATCGTGTCGCGGNGACGATGCGATTGCAGTAGGTCGATACATCTTCGAGACATTCTATACGCCTGAAGCACGGGCCAGTCAAAAACCANCACGTATTGAACTCGCGAGATTGACCAATCGGCAATACATCCAGTCCATTACAGACATCTTTCAGAATTTTCTCGGGCGTCCGGAACCCCGTCAGGACCGTGGAGTCAAAGCGACGTACTTCGATGCACGGAATTTTGGCAAACCAGTGGGGAACGAGATAGTGGACAGCATCGATTACGATTTCGATGAAGCGTTGCCGTTCGACAAACTCACCAAGAAAGAAGAGTTTTCCGTTCGTTGGGAAGGCTCTGTTCTGGCAGAAGAAAGCGGGGTTTACGAGTTTATTGTCAAAAGCCCCAATAGCATTCGCCTCTATATCAACGATCGAAAGTTGCGTTTGATCGATAAGTACGTTGCAACACAGGATCGGAATGCCGAGCATCGGGCCACAATTAGTTTACAGGGTGGCCAGGCGTACTTCTTTAAGTTAGAGACGTTTCGTTTCAAAGAACCAACCGCGTTTATCTCTATGTCCTGGGCTCCACCAGGCGGTACGGAGCAGGTCATCCCGAAGCGTAATTACAGCCCGACGCCGATTGGTCAGGGAATTCTGGTACAAACTCCATTTCCACCAGACGACAGTGCCAGTGGCTACGAACGTGGAATTTCAGTGAGTGCAGAATGGGACGAAGCCACAACCAATGCTGCCATCGAAGTGGCTGATAAGGTATTGCCATTGCTCGACCAAATGGCTCGCACTAATCAAAATGATGCTGAGCGTATCGGGAAGATTCGGACGTTTTGCCACACGCTTGTAGAGTATGCTTTTTGACGGCCGCTACGTGATGATTAGAAGGCCATTTATGTGGATAGTTTCTTCAGTGATGAACTGGATGTTCATGCCTTTGGTCATCGGGTCGAGTCGTTCGGGAACGCCAATTACTGTGGTGACGGTCCACTTCACGATCTTTCCTAGGCGTGGTAACATAAACACACCTTTAAGGGCGGTTAGCTCAGTTGGTTAGAGCGCCACGTTGACATCGTGGAGGTCGTTGGTTCGAATCCAATATCGCCCACTAGACCTGATTACTCCTGACGTACGAATTGCCCNAGCAGGAGATGACATTTTTTCTAGAGTCTGCGAATCTGCAGATATGTATTGAAGCCTGCATCCGGGCCCTGTTTTTCATCCGCGAGTTTGAATTTCTCTTGTAGTAATCTACGCCACATACTCGTCTTCGCGTAGCAATTCTAATACTTGTTCGGGGGTATGATAATTCCCGATACTACATCTATCTGAGAATACTTGCAGCTGAAAAATTAAATTCGGAGCCCTGGAAATGAGTTTATCCCAAAGCAGATTAGTCCTTATTCTATTTNCATCCNTCATGTTTTGTGGCTGTACTGATTCGCAGCCGNATTCAACACANAACACTGAACAACGAACGCCTGCAGCGGAAGAGGCCGTATCGGCGAATCAACAGTTAGAGGAGCCACCGCTTTACAAAGCAGCCGAACGCAACGACGTAGAGCAAATCAAACAGCTACTGGCTGACGGAGNAGATATTGATCAGGCGGCCGGTAGAGATATGGAAACTGCGCTTCATCGGGCAATCACCAGAAGAAGCACGGAAGCCGCTAAAATCCTCATCGAAGCAGGCGCGGACATTAACAAACCACGAAGCGACGGACAGACACCTTTAGAAATGGCACGAGTGCGAAACCGCACTGAGATTCTTGCCTTTTTCAAACAAACGCCAACGNAATAATAAAGGGCTCCGTGTCATCTTTTAATCCNTCTGGCTCCTGAAGGTTGCGGCAAATCTCGCAACCACTCATCGCCCATTACTATCCTTAGAGGTTACCCTTCAAACGGTAGCCGCTAAGGGTTTTTTCGTTGGTATATCAGTGTTTGCATGAACTTCGTTGATCGTCATTGATCCTTGTTGACCTTTACTATGCGTCATTGAGGCGTCCTTTTTACTCAATCGGCCAGAACCAAAGAGCGATTCTTATTACCGCCAGCGAAGTCTCACTGCTGACTTTAACAAGTCAAAACTTTCGCCACCCAAACATTAACATTGCTAATATCAGGTTTGCTGTGTTACAAAGAAAGGAAGGCTCGGGTTTAATTCTTATTAAAGGAACTATGATGAACGAATCTACAAGTAACCCAGACGACTCTGAGATGAATGACGCGTCCAGCCCTTATCAGCCTCCCACAGTCGAAAGTACCGCTACACAACCTGCCAGTACTGGGCAACCACTCGCTTCGGCTGGTCGACGCTTTGGTGCATTCCTTCTTGACGGTGTAGTCATCGGTATCGGCGGCTTGTTTTTCGGTATGTTATTAGGCGGGACAATTTTGGGAATGATTGGTATGGGTGCAGGAGTAGATGCCGGAGCCGCTCCCGAAGAAGCGGCTGCAGCTGCCGCCCTTGGTGGGTTTATAGGTGGTTTGTTGGGTACAATTATTGGCCCGTACATTGCTATCTTTATTATGATGATTCTTGAATGTTTTACAGGGATTACGCCAGGTAAGTTAATGCTGGGAATGAAAGTTAGCAATGCGGATGGTTCAGATGCAAATCTTGGCAGTATTGTTATACGTGGACTTCTAAAATATCAATACAACTGGGTAGTAATAGTTGGAATTTTTACAGGGCTAGATTTCTTGGTGACTATTTCTGGAATTTTATCACTTGTAATGTTTTTTGGGATCTTTCTTATCTTTGGTGAAGGAAGACAAACGTTATGGGATAAGATGGCCAAAACATCAGTGGTAATGAAGGATTAATCCCCCCAATTGTGTACAGACAGACTAAGGGTCGAGTCTGAGGCAGGTGTTAGTAGATGGTATTTTAATACGTTATTTACTGGGTTGCCGTAGACCAATATCGCCCACTACCACCCTTAGTGGTTACCCTTCAAAAGGTAGCTACCAAGGGTTTTTTCGTTGGTATATCAGTGTTTGCGTCAAATTCGTTGATCGTCATTGATCCTTGTTGACCGTTACTATGCGTCCTTGATGCGTCAATTCATGCGTCAATTTTTCAGAGGGTGCGTCAATTTTGCTCAATCGGCACTTTCAACAAACTCACCACGACAATCAGCACACAGGTAAACTTCTTGCTCTTGGTCATACAGCAGAGCAGATACACAATTAGGACACTCAACGTCAGTCTGAACGCAGAACGATTCCTCGAATAGCTCGTATGCTACGTAATCTTCTATGAAATCGTCCATCATTCAGTCTTTCAGGACAAGTGAGCGGTTTTTATTACCGCCAGCGAACTCACCGTCTACCCACACATCTTTGAAGAACTGACTTACAAACCGACAGTTGATCTCATATTTTGAAGATAGGTGTTGTTTAAGCTAGTTAAAAGTACGTTCAGCGACTCTGGGTGTCATGCATTGTACTTCAGCGGATTAATTGGTTTTTCTCCTGTTGGCCGTACCATAAAACATAATCCCAAAAGGGTTATCACGCGTTTGCAGAGTGATCCGGTGACCGTTTAGCCTGCAGGCACTTCAGGAGTAACATCGTGTTACACAGGCACGCAATCGCCACCCATATAGACGTGACCAACAATGCTTGCCGTGAGGTGTGCAGAAATGGAAAGCTGTTAATCATTCTGTCACTACCGTAAATCACAGGAGCTGCCTCCAGTTGGCACCAGTCAATGATTAATTCCACGCAAGCAAAAGCAGGTAACACCCAACCAGTATTGAGGATTAGTAGTAGGATGACGAGCGTCGTGTGTTTTAACAATGTTGTTGTCCTTAAACATTAAGAGAAATTGTGATTGAATAAAACGAGGCCAATAGTAAACACGCCATTCAGGTTGGACTGGTTGAACGTGGTAAATCACTTTTTTATTAAAGCCTAGTTTGCCGTATAAGTTTCGTATTCCGCAATAATTCTATTGCGCAACTTCGTATTAACTTGAAATAATTAGCGGGGCTTGTCGGACGTTGCGTTTGATGGCGTCCTTTTTGCTGATTCCCCACTCGCAACGAACTCGCCACGATAATCAGAACACAGACAAACTCCCGCACGTTGCGAGTGTCGATATACTATTTGAGTGACCTCGCCTTGCGAATCTTGTTTAAGGCATTTTTTATCTGAAGAAGGAATTCAAGGAGCAATTGAAATCGATACTTTACTCGACGAAAAACCGTCAAAAAAAGACACGAAGCGAGCCTCGTTTAGTATGGGCAACCTGCTGATGGTGATTGCCTTAGTAGGAATCTGCCTTGCTTGGTGGGTTGATCATAATCGTCCCAAACTCGAAGCGTATGACATACAGGGACCGGTGAGGGTCACTTTCACCATTCGGTCGTCACCGAATTCGAAGGAGAGCGGGGTGATTAAAGACATAGATGGAATTGACTTTCACGGAACCACTATCGTCCTTCACAAAGAAGACGGCGGTCAGGTATTGGCGTCAAGCAGTTTGATCTATTTTCATTGGTCTAGAGAATAAAACGCTTCCTCAAATAGCTCGTGTGCCAAGTAATCTTCTATGATTTATTCTTTTAATCAGTCTTTCAGGAAAAGAGAGTCATGAGCACTCAAAGCAAACAGGACGAACGCATTGCCAAAATGGTCTTTGCCAAGGTCTATCCTTACCTGGTCGATAAAGTCGAAAAGAAGGGACATACCGTCGAAGAGCTACACGCCGTCATCAAATGGCTCACTGGCTTTACCGAGAAGCAACTGCAGAATCAAATCGATGACGAAGTCACCATGGAGCAGTTTTTCAACAATGCGAAGCTCAACCCAAATGCCAGTAAGATTACCGGCGTCATCTGTGGTTACCGGGTCGAAGATATTGAAAATCCGTTAACTCAAAAAACTCGTTACATGGATAAACTGATTGATGAACTCGCCCGCGGGAAAAAAATGGAAAGCATCCTTCGCAAATAACACTCCGAGCTACTCATTCACCGATTTACTTGTCTGCTTACCCATCAGTCCAAAGTGGTTGCAGTAACGGATCCAGCCAATCCACGATGGAATAACCCAGATCACGATCACAACAAATGCCAACACGGGAGCAATACTGTCGGCATAAGTAGCCAGACTGGCGTCGGGGTCTCTCCCTTTCACCCAAAGAGTCAGATAAGACCCAATCAATAGGCACAACGGCAGCAGCAAAACATTGCGAAATAACACGCTCGGCGTTGCGCTACGTTTGCCACATTGGTCACACTTCTTGCTCCACCGTAAGATACATTGCAACCTCGACCAGTCAGCGCCGTCGACATGCTTCCTACATTTGAAACAATAGGGAGTCCATAATTTGGGCCTAACTTCATTCGTTTCAGGATCTTTTTCAGACGGTTGCTGGTGTTCGTCAGTCATCGCTCTATTTCAGATGTTTCGTAAAAAATTCCAGAAACACTTTCTTTGATGCTGGTGAGCTAAACTCCGGCCCCCCATGCTTTGCTCCTTGTAACGCAACGAATGTTGACTCCACACCGGCCTTTAGCAAAGCCTGGTGTAACTTCTCACTTTGAATAATCGGAACTCCGGGATCTGCAGTACCATGCATAATCAGAAATGGCGAATCATCCTCTGACACGTTATCCAGTGCACTGGCATCCTTGGCAAGATCCGGAACATCCTTGACCGTAGCACCCAAAAGCTTGGCGCCATTACTGTTAGCAACATCTTCTTCAGTCCTGCCATTGCCAACATTATTCGGAGGCATCGACAACAATTCTGACGGGCCAAACCAGTCTGCAGTCGCCTGCACTCGACTCGAAATCCTTTCTTTTCCCGGATATGGCCTGGTACCAACGAGAGCGGCTAAGTGAGCTCCCGCCGACGTGCCCCAGCAGCCAATACGTTTCCCATCCAAGTCGTACTGTTTTGCGTTCTTGCGAACCCATCGAACTGCCGCATAACAGTCGTTAATCTGATCGGGCCACTGCCCCACATCTGTCAAGCGATAACTAATGCTGGCAATCGCAAATCCATGAGGCACCATCCAGGCTCCTCGCTTTCCAGATTCCTTGCTCCCGTTCTTCCAGCCCCCACCATGAATAAAAACAATGACAGGAACACGACCCTTCGTCTGCTCAGGAAGGTATAGGTCCAATTTCAAGGAAGTCCCCTGATGTTGAGCGTACTCAATATCTCTGATTATCTTGACGTCACCCGGACTACTTTGCTGCACTTTAACGGAGGCAGATTTTCCCTGTTTTGGAGGCTGTGCTTTAAGCAGGGTGTCCCAAGATGTCAGAAGCATCAATGTAAACGCGATTCGGGATTTGGTCATCTGTCGTCTTCTCCTGTCCTCACAGCAATTTGGTCGTAAGTTGATATCATTATAACTTCGGACTCTTTTGATCGGTAAAGCTTCCTGCCGCTTGAATCGCTAGAATAAACGCATACGATAATCTAACACCCTCGCCCGACTGTTTTGCCCATGACTGCTGACCACCGCCCCGGCTTGCTCCCAATTCTATTAGTAACCGGCATCGTCATCGTTCTTGGCCTGAGTCTCTCTAAGTATAATGCCTCGTCTTCCAACCTTGTCGAAGCTGATTTTTGGTTGATTTACCACGGCGATGCCAGTCGTCAGGAACGAACTGACGCAACACTCCGCTTAATCGACGCAGGCAATGACATTTGGAATGGAGCTGATTTAACTGGTGTCACATTATCCGGACTGAATCTTTCCTTAGCCGATATCCAGGATGCCACTCTTAATGAATCTCTTTTAGTCGGTACGGATCTCAGCGGCGCTGCACTAAATAGAACGGATCTGGACGCAGCTGATCTTCAGAATGCAAACCTGATTGGCGCGAGCTTAAAAGAAGTGTCATTGCTAAGAAGCAATCTAAATGGAGCCAATTTCGAATTAACCAACCTTGGTAAAGCAAGCCTCGAGCAGATCAATGCAAAAAAGACAAACTTTTCGGGAGCTGATTTATCTGAAAGCCATTGTCTGATGGCCGACTTTTCTGATGCAATTCTTATCGATGCCAAGTTCGATTACGCAAACCTTGAAGCCGTGGTATTCCATCGTGCGGATATAACGAATGTTAATTTTCAGGGAGCTTTACTACTCGACACGGACTTCCAGGATTCCAATTGGTGGAGAGCCGTTGGTATCAATCAGGAATTACAGGCAGACTTCAAAGATCGCTTCGCTCCGTCAGAAAATGCGCCGCAGACTTTTCGTGATGATTACCAGAGGTGGCTGCAGGAACCGTAATTATTTAGGCAATTGGCTGGAAACCAGTTCTTCAATGGTCAACTTCATGAACATGATATGACTACGGCTCCCCTCAAACACAATCCCTACATGCTTCTCATCAATCTGTACTAAGCTTGGATACCCAAACCCTGAGTAGTCATCAAGTAGATAATGATGAGACTCAGGCCAGGTAATTCCATCATCAAAACTAACTTTAATCGTGTGCTTCTCACGACGTTCCATTGAATTTGGATTAGCGAATAACAAGGCCGTTTTTTGTTCACCATTCTGTTCATAGTGAATTCGAATCGTGCTTCCATTGCAAATCGGTTCGATCAGCCCTTTGTGGTTTGTAGGATGTTCGCTCCAGGTCTTGCCCAGATCCGACGTCACCATGACGCTACGTTTCATGAATCTGGCATCCCGACTGGAACGCATATTCAGCATCACCCGTCCATCAGACAATTCGACCGCCTGGCACTCACTAGAAACCATCCCGGTAGGCTTCCCAACCTTCCAGCTACGTCCATGGTTATGACTGGACATAATAGTAGAGAATGACGTTCCTTCAGCATCGCGTCCCTGAACCGGCATCACCAGGGTGCCGTTTTTCAAAGTAATCCCGTTTTGTGGAGCGGGAGCAAACAATACCCACTCTTCCTGTTTCAGGTCGCGAGTGACATTCTTTAATTCTGACCAGGTTTCACCATAATCTTTAGACACTGTCAGAAGCATCTGGGCCGCTTTTCCAATTTCATATCCGGCTTCACTTCCGTCACCATTCCACTGATGCTTACCAGGCTTTCCATACATCCAAACGGCCCACACAAAAATCTTGCCTGACTTCGTATCCACGATAACACCTGGGTCACTGATGCCATTTTGATCCTCGGGAAGACCTCCCCATTCACCACGATCCATGATCGGCCGTGGTGTCGACCAGGTCTGACCGCCATCGATACTCTTACTCATTCCAATATCGATATCTTCTTGTAGATCTTTCGTGCGGTTATGCCTCATGTCATAAAAGGCCAGCAGCGAACCATCCGTGGCCCGGGTAATCACAGGGATTCGATAGGTATGAGTTCCCCCCTGGCCCTGCTGACACAACGCATAACCTATACGCATCCGTCGTCCTGGCATTTTATCTTCTGGTACCACGTTCCCCTTCGTCGTTTCAATTTGACTGCAAGTCACGTCCACATGATGCAGCAAACTGGCCGTCGGCTTTAATTGGCAAGACAACCAAAACCAGTTATCCCCTTTCTTCAGTGAAATATTGCGCTGGAAAATCAAAACATCAGTTGGCTTGTTCGCCGTTCCAATTTTCGACTTGGTTTCCAGTTGTCCTTCAGGACCGCTGGCAAAGAATGTCAAACTGTCGATATCCTGAATGTCATCCGTATCTTTGAATTCAAAACGGAATGAACGAATCTCGATTCCCTCTTCATCTGCTGTTATTTTGAGTTCGACGATATTATTGGTTTCACGACCAATTAACGCCGGATAGGAGCGTTGAAGCTGGATTGCCTGAACCCCGGACTCAGCCTGTCCTATTGCTGTTAGCAAAATAGAAAGACTCGCGATTACAAATGGAACTCGTTTTCTATACATATCAGACCCCTTTTAGAATGAACAGCTTGTCTCATTTTACTTCTTTTACCAGCCGCGCTGTCTTGAAAGCTAGACCATGGTTTCAATTCCAATATCAAGTGTCCTCTTATGATCCTGCCTTAGCGCCATCGTGACCGATGCAATTGACGACGAATTGGCATTGCCGGCCTTCATCAGCCTCATAGTGAGTAAGAAGTATGCCTGTGGGAACCTAGAAGACATTACCCGTGGATGGAGCGATGTAAAAGACAGATAGAGGCAATCAGAAACAACGGAAGGCCGGCCATCTATCAAAACAACACATCATTCAAGAGCCTGAACGTGCTTTAGTCTTCAGTGGGAAGACGAGGCATTGTAGCTCATCAACAGCTTAACTATTTAGCGACATATCCGTGTTCGTTAAACCACTCCCACGCTTCTTCTACGGCCAGCCTCGCATCTGTAATCTTGTAATCCAGTTCGTCAACTGCACGTGAGCAATCGTAATAATGGAACAAAGAACCCATTTTAATGGCAGCGGAATTAATATCCGATTCGTATCGTGATAGTTTCGAAATTAGATCTCCGATACAGCCGACAATAAAACCCACAACCTTGCCTATTCTACGTTTAGGCCGCTTATTACCAACGACATCGGCAAACAAGCTCCAAGCTTCCAGATAGGTCAAGAGAGTACCGCCCAAGATATAATTACGACCGGTAACGCCTTTCTCCAAAGCCGCAATAATACCTTCAGAAACGTCGTTGACATGACAGACGGTCATTCCCCCAGCTGGAGCGAACGGAGGTTTCTTTTCTGCGACATCAAGTAGCATTTTTCCTGAGGATGGTTTCCAGTCGTTGGGGCCCAACATAAAACCCGGATTGACGATAACGGCATCCAATCCATCATCGATATAATTTCTCAGTTCCTGTTCTGCTTCAGACTTACTTACAACATAAGAACAGGGAACTTTTCCGGTTCTCGGGGTTTCCTCAGTCGCGGGTTGATCTTCGGTTCCGATACCCAGAGCATCAACACTGGAAACATAGACCATGCGAATCTCATGGGACAAAGCAGCTTTCGCCAGATTAACTGTGCCACCAACGTTAACAGCACGTTGTTCTTCCATTTGGGACCAGCCTATATGAACCATTGCTGCGCAGTGAATGACAGCATCAACTCCGTGAGAAACGGCCGCCACAGAGGAATAATCGCAAACATCCCCTGCAATCAATTCAACATCGAGGCCGTTGAAACAGGATTGAGGTCTCCCATCACGCGACAATACGCGTACCTGATGCCCACGATTGAGTAGGAGCCGTACGACATTATTACCAACAAAGCCCGTGCCGCCTGTGACTAGAATTAACATCTACCATCCTTCATGTGATCACCGCCACGTCTCAAATGACGATGGTTTTTAACCAACTCAATCTAACATCTTTCGTTATCATCATCTGTAGGCAACACTTAAGAATCAGACAGTTTGAGACTCTTTGTGTAAAGTCAGGTCAAAAACATCGAGAAAACGTATGTATTCTGCACTCTGTTTTTGTATTCATGCCCGATTCATGATTTGACCGGTATAATCGAAGCATCACGAAATCAATCTGTTGATTTACACCCACTGGGAACTAATTGCATGCTCAAGCGGATTCATATTGTATTTTTTTTCATCTGTTTACTCCTTCAACAACATTTAAAATCTGAAGAAATTAAAGAGCTGCCCAATATCATTTACATCATGGTCGATGACATGGGATATGGAGACCTGGGATGCTATGGTCAAAAAACACTGAAAACCCCAAACATCGATCAAATTGCAAAAGAGGGTATGCGGTTTACCGATCATTATTCCGGACACACCGTCTGCCGGCCATCAAGGCTCGTTTTACTTACTGGTAAACATAGCGGTAACACACCAATTCATGGAAATACGCCTTACACGCTGCCAGAAAGTGCGGTCACGGTCACAACTCTTCTCAAAGAAGCCGGCTATGCAACTGGGGGCGTTGGTAAATGGGCTTTAGGATTACCTAAAACTGAGGGCGTGCCATCAAATCAGGGGTTTGATTACTGGTTCGGCTACCTGAATCAAAGTCGCGCACACAACTTTTATCCGGAATACCTTTGGGAGAATGAAGAGCCATACATCTTATCTGGAAATGTAGAAGGCCCCATGAAAAATGTCTCAACTTCGCGCGAGACATATTCCCATGATGTCATGCACGTGAAAGCTCTTAACTTTATTCGCCGCCATTCCCGACAACCATTTTTCTTACAAGCTCACTACACTATTCCCCATACCAATAATGAAGGTGGCCGAGCCACCGGAAACGGCCAGGAAGTACCAGATCACGGTGAATTTGCAAAACGGGATTGGCCCGAACCGGAAAAGGGATTCGCCGCCATGATCACACGTCTGGACAGTGACATCGGAGAACTGATGGCTTTACTCAAAGCATTAGGGATCGATAAAAATACGTTAGTTATCTTCACTTCTGACAATGGTCCTCATCAGGAAGGAGGTCATAAAATGGAGTTTTTCAACTCCAATGGCGATCTGCGCGGATACAAACGAGATCTGTACGACGGAGGGATTCGAGTGCCTATGATCGCTCGCTGGCCGGGCAAGATAGAAGCAGGAACCATTTCAAATCATCCATCAGCGTTTTGGGACTTTCTACCTACGGCTTGTGCCTTAGCAGGTATCGATACCCCTGACGATACTGACGGGATCTCTTACTTGCCCGAGTTGCTGGGGAAGCCTCAGGCTGAACACGAATACTTATTCTGGAGAGCGGGTGCCAAATTTGCGGTCCGCCAGGGAAGATGGAAAGCTGTTCGAGTAAGCGACAAATCAGATACTGAACTTTATGACCTAACAGATGATGTCGGGGAGCAGATTGATTTAGCTGGGAGACATCCCGAATTGGTTACTAAATTTGAAGCCATCATGGCGAAGCATCGTCAATAATTAATTACTCCACCAGACAATTCTCGTTACCTCATTAAGTCCACATAGTGAATTCAGCCACATTTCAGCCCGGGTATATTCTAAACCGACGCGGTGACGCGATTTGGTTTCTTGGACTTCCCTATCTTGCTATTCTATTCGCACTTAGCTGTCAAATGTGGCTTCCAGCTGTCGCACTTGCTTCCATCAGCCTGTGGATTACGATTCCTCATCACTTTGCGACCTGGCTGCGAACTTATGGATTTAAGGAAGATTTATCTCGCTGGACTCAGCGATTAATCGTCGGCCCGATTGTAATATTGACTCTAACCATTTTGGGTGCCATCTACATCCCGATCACGTTCTTTATAGTAAATGTGCTTTGGGATCATCAGCACAGTATTATGCAGCAACACGGCTTTAGTCGGATTTATGATTATAAGTCTGGTACCGGAACGCGCCGCAGCGGCCGATTCGATCTCGGGTTCCACTGGATTTTCTTTGGTAACATGCTGATCACATCTCCATTATTTAGCACGATCTGGCTCGGCCAGTTTGCCATCATGGGCCTATTACCTGAAGCCAGTACCGTCCAACTCATTCATACATGTAGTTGGAGTATCACCGGTTGCTATGGAATCTTCTACGTCATCCAGTTGATTCAGGGTGTTCGACAAGGGCAGAAGATTAATCCGATTAAATACATTTTTATCGGCTCTAGTTATTTTCTTTGGTATTTTTGTGCCTGGCACTCATCCTCTGTCCTTGTTTGGGGAATTGCTCACCGGATCATGCATGGACTTCAGTACATCGTCATCGTGTATTGGTACCTTCGTAGACGAGCTGAATCCGACGAATCAGCTCCGAGTAACTCTCCACAAAGTGACAAACAAATCGACAGCCGGGTAGAAGGGCTTGGGTTCAAAATGGTCCGATACATGGTCGGGTCCAAGCGCGTCTGGGTATTTGTCGGAATTAGCTTGGCATACGCAGCTTTATTCCAAATCATCCTCATGGAACCGCTCGAAGTTTTTGGTTTCGGCGTGTTTAGGGTCTCGGAAGTTAGTCGTACCATCGAGTCGCTAAAAGGCATCGGCATGACGGATGCCATGTGGCAGGGACTATACGCTGAAATCCTGGTGGCGGGCTTTGGTATGACCCACTTTTACTTCGATTCTTTCATTTGGAAAGTACGCGATAAGAAAGTACAGAAGGGTCTGTAGAGATGAAGTCATTCCAAAAATACAGGATTCTATGCATCGTTACACTAGCCTTCGCAGGTGGCGCTTATTACGAATTGAATTACGTTAAGTCACAATCAGAGTTTGTTCCAGTGATGGCTCCTCCAAATCCTGCTGCAGAATTACTGATTGACCTCTATCCACAACGCCCAGGTTCTAAATGCCTCGAGGCCGACCGTGCGCTGTATCTGCGTTATGATTTGGAAGCCGCAAAAAACCACCTCGAAGAAGCTCTAAATCAAAATTACAAGGACGATGCCAGTTACTTTTACAATTACGCGTCCGTTTTAATGCTGCTGAATGCTCCCACGGAAGATATTGACGAAGCGGTTCGGCAATGGCGAGTCAACGGAATTCCGATACAGAATGAGCTGGACCCCCGATTGATTTATAAGGGGGTAAGATTTCCTTTGCCATTAGAGGAAGGAAGCACCCGGCTGATGACTAAATCACTCGATGGTCGTCGAGTTGCGATTGCTCCGGAGATGAATCCTAATGCCCCAACACTGACCGCACAAATCAATCATTTACAAGAACCAAATCCTGCATACCGAAAGACCGATATCAATGCACGTTCGCGATTTACTGCTTTAACTCTGTCACACGATGGTTCACATGTCATTGCCGCAAACGAAGGTGGTGTACTCACTATAATTAATCTGGATTCCCAGCAGCTACTACATCGCCTTACCAATTCGAGTGGCGACATTCTGGCAGCTGCTGTAGTTCCCAGTCGTAATATAGCTGTTACCGGTGACCACTCCGGGAAAATAAAGATCTGGGACCTGACATCTGGCAGTGTAATCCACTCAGAGCAGGCAACTACGCGGGCTGTCTCTGCCCTGGCCGTGTCTCCCAATAATTCCATTGTGGCAACAGGCGATTGGGATGGAACGGTCTCCATCTGGAAGTTCAAGGACTCCGGTAGCGTGGAAAGGATAATTCAAAACGATAAAGCCCATCAGGGCGTCATCACACGACTTGTTTTTGGTAGCGATAATGAAACTCTTGCCAGTGCTAGCCGTGACCATACCGCCAGTATTTTTAGATATCGGGAATCGCTGGATCGATTATTGTCGGTGCAACATCGGTCACCAATTTATGGAATAGACATTGCTCCGGCCGGCACGACCTTTGCAACTGCGGGCGAAGACCAAATTGTCTCTGTCTGGTCCACGCAAACAGGGGAACAGCTTCACGTAGACATTCATGCCCAACCAATTTACTCGGTGCTCTTTAATGTTAAAACCGGCGAGCTCATGACAGTGAACAACCAGCAAGAGCTCATCAATCGCACCCCTGTTACGCGTTAAAGGAATCTATTGGTGAAACCTTTAATTGTCACTAAGCAGATTCGGGCCACTGTCGACGAAGTTTTCGAAGTTGTAGCGCATATAGAAGTAGCGTCTAACATCCTTCCCAAGATCCAGCGCGCTGTCATCCTATCCGATCAGAAACGGGGTGTCGGAACGCGATTTGTCGAAACACGCATGATGGGTAAGCGAGAATTCACTATGGAGTTCGAAGTGACCGAATATGACCCGCCACGATCCATACGCTTCCATTGTGTTGACCAAATGGATACAACCTGGGACTCAGTCTATGAGCTGGAAGAAACTGATGGCGCCACAACCCTTATACTTACGTTGCACTACATACCTACGACGTTCAGTATGAAACTGATGTGGCCGCTCATGAAGTGGGTGGTACGTAAGGGCGCTGCAGAGGATCTCAATTACTTTGCAAATCATCTGGAGAACCAGCAGCACTAGAGTCTCTCATTATTCTTTCAAAGACCGGTGCAATGACAGGTTTGATCAGCACTCGTGATCCTAGCAGACTTAAGTGATTGTCATCCGTATAGTACTTGCCATCCAGCTGGCCAATCATCGATCTCCCATCCGGAAAACAAAACTCTGTAAGATCAAGCACGCTTGCTCTTGAAGCCGACCGACGAGCGAATGCCTGGTGAACCAGAGCTTGATTTTGTTCGTAATGATGCAGGCTTATGCCATTAGGAATTGCTGTGTTTGTACGACTGGCAATCAGGATTGCGCGGCTAATATCGAGTTTCTGTTCTGGGACCTGAGGAAGAATCCACACATTGATGCCATCTGCCTCGAACTTTTTCAACGTTAGGCTCAACGCGGCATCAAATTCATCTATTGAATACCGTTGTAGCCTACCAATTTGACGATTGATATATCCGCTCCAGCGGGCAACCAATATTACATTTTTGATATCGTGGTCTTGTATAACTTTATAAACCGCCTCATTCCATTGTTGCTGATCCGACCGACCTCCGGACCCAACTTTCAAAAAAGGGATCGTGGCATTACGTGATGCGATAAATCCACTAAGTTTGAATTCATGAGCCATTTCATTGACTAATTCAGAAATGGCTGCGGCATGTGAGTCCCCCCAAACAACAAACTGAGGTCTCAAGCCATCAGGGCCGGCCACCGGCAAGCCATTTTCCTGAATCGCTGTGGATGAAGAACGTTGGAATCGTTCCGAGACCGTTGCGTGAATAACGTCATGCAACGATTTATCAAACCGACCGGGCATTCCATGCATTCGGACTATCAACAGTGAGCTAACAACAAACAAACATCCCAAAACGGCCCCACTATATAAAAACACTTTATCACTGACACACCAGGCCCGTTTTCTAAAAGGCTGCTCTATATACTTCCAGGATAGGTAAGCCAACACAAAACAAAGGGCCATCAAGGCGAACGATAGAGCCGGTGATGGTTCTGATTCAAAAGCTAATTTTGTGAACACCACAATCGGCCAGTGCCAGAGATACAGTGAATAGGAAATCAATCCGATACCTACCATCCACTTGAGTGAGAGTGCTTTGGTGACAACATTTTCGCTTTGTGTACCATAGATTATCCCAACCGTCGCCAGACAGGGAAGTAGCGCACTTGGCCCTGGAAAAAGTGTTGACTCGTCGTACTTCACAAAACAGTACCCCAATGCCACAAGCGACGAGATAGCAACGATGGCATGATAGGGGCTGGAGCCGGACGACTTATCTACAGTTGCTCGTGATGGACGAAGGGCCAATATACATCCAAGCAGTAACTCCCAGGCTCGAGATGGAAGTAAGTAAAATGCCAGTTCCTGATTTTGATTCACTCGCCAAACGCTATAAACGAACGAAATGACTATCAAGCCGACCGTCGTGCCGATAACAAATCCTTTGCCGCGTTTAAAACATAAGCCTAATAACAAGGGCAATATCAGATAAAAATGCTCTTCCACTGCCAATGACCAGGTGTGCAAGAGCGGGTTTAAGGCAGTAATTGGATCAAAGTAATCGATACGAAAAGCAAAATGGAAGTTGGCATACAGAACAACCTGGGCTAACTGTGCCTTAACTAGACTGACAAGCTCGCTGGGTAGCAGAACTAGTAAACCAACAAACAGGGTCACTGTTAACATGACAAAACTAGCCGGAGCCAACCGACGTAAACGCTTGACCCAAAACGTCTTGAGGCTAAAACTGCCCGTCTTTAAGTCTGCCATGATAATGGAAGTGATCAAAAAGCCGGAAATGACAAAGAATACGTCGACTCCAACAAAGCCGCCCGACAACCCAAGGTCAAGGTGAAATAAAACCACCGCCAATACTGCAACTGCTCTGAGGCCATCAAGTTCCGGTCGATATCGAATACTTGCCAATTTCTTTCCCTGTCATCGTCTCTTGAGCTTAACCCCGGCTTTCATAATTCTTCCTGACCAAGGAGAACTAGGAATGCCTGTTAAGCTGTTCGTGCACTCCGAGAGTCGCCAAATGAATACTTGAAAAGGTCAATGTCCTTTTGCCAGTGTCTGGCTACTAGCTCCCGGGTCTCGGCATTGTAATACTGCTGATAGCTACCGCGAGAAGATTTGTTTTGGTGCGCAAGCTGAACATCTTTCAGTCCAACATGAGTACAGATTTCGAGAAAATCACTTGCCAAATTTTCAAAACGACCGACAAAATCAACTTGCAGTTTGTCCTCACGATCATAAATAAACTGACTTTGAGATACTTTGCCTCGTTCGATTTCGTAATGAAGATAGTCCTCAAAACTACTCAGGGCATTAACTTGTTTGCTGCGGTGATGGCCCGTTCTTGATTTGATGTAATGAAAGTAAGAGACCATCAAATCCCACGGGTTTCGGACAAATGCAAACTTGAAATAAGAATCCAGCATCGTCTTCGCGTAGATTCGTTGCGTCTGACTAAATGTCGTATGTTTTCTTGGATTCCTGATTCGCAAAGGACCATACCAGTTAACATTGATTCCCATGCACCCAAGCAAGCGATTAAACCAATGTTTATCCGGCTGTTCCGAATACGGCGCTAGTGCCGAGGTAATACTAGATCCCGCTGTTTTAGGGATATGAATGAACAAAAACTTGTGAGAATGAGATAGTAACATCGGGGTAAAGTAAGTTAGATTTACTAATCGTCGCAACACCGATTTAGGCGGCAAAGTACTTCAAAAAGCGTCTCGGATGGCCTGGTGTCGCTTGTACACTATCCATCAGAAAGACAGTCTATGACTTCGAATCCGGCTCAGATTGTGGTAACTGATTTACACCGTAGAATCACGGGTGTAAGTACGACGATACGCAATTTGGTCCACCGGCAACGCAAAGAATTCGATCTCAAAGTCTGGTCCAAACTGCCAATTGACGGATTTCAATCGTTAACGGCATTCAAACTCTATAAACTGCTGAAAACTCGCCCTACGGATAAGCCATTTCATATTTGGCATGTTCGACGAAACAATGAAATGCAATGGGCACTGTTTTTCAAACACATCTTGCGATGTCCCATTCGAATCGTCTTTACTTCCGCTGCGATTCGCCAGCACTCAGCATGGCCCAGATGGCTCATTAGCAAAATGGACGCGGTGATTGCTACCAGCGATAAAGCCGCCTCGTTTCTAAATAATGTTTCGGCAATCGTGCATCATGGTGTGGACATTCAAAAGTTTACGCCTACCGTCACTCGTGAACAGGCACTAAGTAACCTCGGCTTCAATTTCAAATATGCGATTGGTCAGTTTGGCAGAATTCGGCCTGAAAAAGGGTGCGATTATTTTGTTGAAGCGATGATCGAGCTGCTACCAAAGTATCCGGATTTTGGCGCCGTACTGGTGGGGAAAGTAACAACTAAATTTGAGAACTTTAGTAATGACTTGCGGGCAAAGGTCAAAGCTGCGGGACTGGAAGAGCGGATAATATGGCATGGTGAAGTCCCCTTTTCTGATGTGCCCGCTATTTATAACGCCATGAGTTTGGTAGTCGCTCCGTCGCGTTATGAAGGATTCGGCCTAACTCCGCTGGAAGCGATGGCTACCGGAGCTCCGGTGATTGCCGCTGATACAGGTGCATATGCAGCCATGATCGAACCGGGGAACAATGGATTCATCTTCCCCGTGAATGACGTCGAAACCTTTCAATTTCAGTTAGCCCAGCTAATGAGCGAACCTCTGTCGATTCAACATATGTCAGACCGTTGCCAGCAACGAGTTCAGGAGAATTTCTCCATCGAAAAGGAAACGCAGGGAATCGCTGACGTATATCATGATCTATGGAATAGTGAACTTGAAAACTAAGACTAATGTTAAAGTAAGAAGATACGATGTCCAAATTAACAGGTGGTACACTATCCAAAGGCGGCATCCGTACGTTGTAGAACAGTGAGAGCCATGACATTCTTCAATCCATCGAACATGCGATCACAGATTCTCTGCGCAACTTTTTTGATTCTTTTCAGTCTGCCCATGGTAAATACGGGTGATGAATTTCCATTGCAACTTTCCCGACAAAAAGGCCCGGTTAAAGTCTTTTTAGTGCACGGCAGCTTTGCTGGTAATGAAACTTGGCCGCTAATTGTTAAGGACAAGGTCAGTTTTGCCTCCGAGCTGAAGAGAGCTGCCGGAAAGTTATCCACCATTCACCACTTTGTTTGGAGCGGACAAAATAATCATCAGGCTCGCCTCGACGCTGCAGAAAACCTCGCGCGAGAAATTGAAGAGTTCACAGAAAAGGAAGACCGCATCGCCATTGTCGGTCACAGCCATGGTGGAAACGTTGCTTTACTGGCGGCCTCTAAAATTAGTCAGCCTATCGATCTTGTCATCTGCCTCTCCACACCTCACTTGCATTTAGTGATGGAGAATCCTGATGGAGAAGAAGTCCCATTACCGGTGTACTGCCCTCCACAAAACCAAAAACAAATTAAAGATATAGTCTGTATCAACCCGGATAATGATCGCGTCCCGGATTTCTGGGCCGAGGTTAACGGAGTCAATGACGATTCAGCCATCGATTTAACCAGGCCGTGGCGAAGAGCTCAGCAATTGATTCTGCCCAAAGTAAGTAGTCCGTTTCATGACCTTGCGGCCCGAGTGGGACTTACTGATGAGATCGTGAATCTTGAAAGTCGTGATGAATTGGTAGTGGCCAGAAACAATATTAAGTATCGCTCTGATGTGAGCGGCGTTGACATGAAACACTCTGTTGTACACTCGTGCCGAATGGGATTTATTTTGGGCAAGATCGTGCGGCACGGAATGAGTGATGAGTTTGCCGAATACCTCACGACAATTTATCAGCAATCACCGGCGGACGACGGCGCCACCATTGCCGCCGAAGCTATTGAGTCAGTGAGAAAGCGGCATTACAAGGACATTGATAGTCCTCAGTCCCAAGTTGCTTTACAGATTAAATCGGTAGAAATTGAGGTGGAGAAAGGATCTGCTCTGGCATTAGCTGATGAAGCGCTACCGGATTTGTACTTTATTATCAGTGATCTCGATGATAAAGAGATCTTTGAGGTTAATGAAGCGGACGATGGCTTGAAGGCAAGTTGGGACATTGATGCCTTCGACGAATTATTACCGGTGTTAGGGACTGGTAAAATTCAGGTTTGGGACGATGACACCTTTAGTGACGACCCGATTGGTGAGCCAGTTGTTTTTACGTTGACATTTAAGCCAAATCAGTTCGAACGAACGATGGAGATCAAGACCGAGCATTACTCATTGTCAATCCAATGGCAACGTCTTCACGAATAATGACCGCTTCGCATTTGGCATTGGCCTTACCGATCACTTGCCACTCGCTCATCAATTCACTAGTACCGGTCAAATCAGCCTCATAAAGAACGGGGGGACCTATTTCGGTTGGCCTTGGGCAAAAATGGCTATCTAGCGTACAATTCCGCTTGGTTTTTGGGACTTTTTGTATGCCTAAACAAATCAATTCGGATTCAAATCCTCGTTTACGCGGAGGTGAAAGGCTGGAAGACCGGCAATTGCTGGCTTTTGGGGGGGCTGCGTGTAATTTGCTCTCGGATCCTATCACTCCGAACGACGGAGTTGCCTTTGAGCAGTCTTTTGTCATCGGTGACGCAGAACCTGTCAAACGGCGACATTTACCTCGAATCGCGCTGTTCGAAGATGTACAGCCTTTACCCGACCGATTTACCATCGAAGCACGCATCAACACTTCGATCGACCCGATCGCAACTAACTGTACACATCTTCGACAACATGCTCTGAAGACAACGGGACTCATTGTCTTTGATTACCAAAACGAACGTAACTTTAAATTTGCTGGATTCGACGCTCGCCGAAATCTTTGGCTGATTGGTGCTAAGTTCCGCAATCGTTTCCATGTGCATGACCGCCAAAGAGAGCCGATGTCGGTCGACCACACTTTCGATCTGGAGCTTAACATCGAAGGCACGAAAGTTGATCTTATAGCCAATGGTGAACTCAAAGTCTCTCATTCCTTCATGGGATTGGATAAAACCAACTTTGTAGGTATCGGATCACTGATTCCCAGAGCAACGAGCTTTAGTAATGTCGGTATCTCCGAATATTTCCCCCTTACGCTAACGAATGCCGATAATGCACGAACCACTCAGGGCATGACAGAAGTTATTGATGTGCTCGCCAATGATCAAATTGCCTACGATGTGGATGCAACCTTAGCGTTATCCGAAACCGAGTTTGCCTTGGGACGCGCATCGATCGTTAACAATCAACTGCAGTTTCAGGCTCATGACGATTCCTTCGGCAAACAAATTGTCACTTACGAGGTAGTGGATCAATTTGGACGAACCGCTACTGGAAACGTCACATTCACCATCAGTTCACAACTGCCCCTTCAATACGATTGGGCAGATATGGATCTAAATGAAATCACACTATTAAAAGGCTCACACGAGACTCTTTCTCACGACAATGAATCACTTCATCGCTTAACCGGTCTAGAGGTACTGGATATCGGTGTGCCACCACCGCAATTTACGATGAACACAACGGTCGTACCCCATCCGGATAATTCTCGGGCCAATGGGGGTGGTTATCTGGTGTTTGACTATGTCGACGGAAAGAACTACAAATATGCCGGGATTTTGGGAGGGAAAAAAACGGCGATCATCGCTGAGATTCGTAACGGACGGTATGTTCCGTTGAAATCTATGTTCATCGGCAAACCTGATAAATACGAATACGAATTAAAGCTTTTCATTCACGGCAATCAAGTGCGTTTACTCGTCAATGACTCCCATTACCTATCGCGCCAGTTCCACGAGGACGTCTCGACTGGAATGTTAGGACTTAAAGGGCATCGTCGCGGATCGATCTTTAAAACACTAACGCTCGATAATATCAATCAACCTCAAGTTGGGTTCAACAACTATCACAAAGTACCCGTACATGAAGATGTGTCACTTAACGAATTTATCCAACTTCCCGAAGGGGTTACGATCAAGGATGCTTCCACGGTTCATGGCGCCGTACAAATTAAAAACAACGAGCTAATCTATCGCTCAAGCCCTCATCACTGGGGACCAACGGTGGTTGAATATGAAATACAGTTTGAAAACGGCACAACCGCGCAAAAAACTTTACCTATTTCCCCAGGAGTAAATTTCCCAGCGTCTGCCAAGCTAACTCCATTTGGTTATCTGGATTCTGAAACGGTGATGAACGACTTTGGATTCAAAATCCATGGCAAGGAATTCTATCAGGAAAATCAATATCCCCTTCCGTTCGGAGGATTTGAAAGCGTCACCGATTTCAATATGCTGTTTCTTAATGAAACACTTCCAGAAGACTTTGATATTGTTTTGCAATCTCAAGCCAGAAATGAAGAGAGCTTTGCTCATGAACCCATCATTTTTGATTATCACGACCAATTAAACTACAAATTTGCCGGGATGAACCGAGTGACTTCATCTTCCCGGTCTTCCACGATCATAGGCACGATCGTCAATTCAACGATGTATTCCGATCGTACATTCTGGGTCATCGGTGAAGTGGTCAACGGCGAAGAACGAATTCTGCATCAAGCTAAACGCGCACTGAATCTACACAATAACCTTAGTGTTCGTGCACGAGTACGCGATAATCGAATTTCGATTTTTGCCAACGGTAATCGCGTGACTAGTTATGAGTTTCCTGAAGCCCTTCGTTACGGAGCAGTAGGTGTTTATTCCCCGTACACCGAACGTGCTTACCACACTCTTAGTATTCTGGAAGCTGAAGAACTGATCGACTCGGCCAGTTATAACCATCATTTAGATGGCGAATTGTGGCACACGACTCCCGATAGTATTGAAGTGCAACCTGCATCCGAGGGTATGTCAGTGCATATGATTCCGGATACCTTCATCGGCCCTCGACAGATCATCAGCCACGTAACCAGCCTCAGCAATACACCTGATGAGTACGCTAACGGTTACATTGCTTTTGACTATGTCGATCACAGGAATTTCAAAGTGGCCGGAATACAGATTGGACCGCAGTCGATCGTGATCGGAGAAGTGGTCGATGGTCAGTTTCAAACACTGCGAGCCCAAGACTATACGATGACTGTTGGTCAGGAGATCCAATTGAATGTAGTTCTTGATGGTTCTACTGCCACCCTGACGGTAGATGAGTCGGAATCGCTTGAGTATGAATTTTCTGACGACGAATTGCTCACGCCATTTGGTTATGCAACTCAAAAAAGTCCTGCATATTTCAAGAACACACGCATCAATGGAACCTAAAATGGGGTTAGATACATAGGAACCCCCGATTCAACCTACTAGGTGTATTATGTTTGTTCGTTATTTGCTCGTTCTTATTGCTGTACTATCCTCCACAGTCTTACATGCTCAGCGATCGATCGAAGAACTATTGCCCGCTTCAACAGCTGCCGTTCTCAAGGTCAATCACGCCAGACAATTCATAGAGGATTTGCTGGAACATCCATTGGTCAATCTTGCCAAAGATGCTGGAGCCTATGAGCAATCCATCACGGACGAACAGCAAGCTCAACTTGATGCCATCAAAACTCAAGTCAAAGCCACGCTCGGTATCGAATGGAATGAAGCCATTGATCAGCTAACCTCGGATGGGGTAATCGTCGCATTTGATCCGGCCACCCAGGGAGTCGTCGTTATCGTCCAGGGTGAAGACGACACAGTTAAGAAAGTATTCGAAATCCTGTTAACCACACTTAAGCCCTGGGCTGCACTAAGTGGTAATCCCGTGAATGAAGGTGTCTATCGCGACACGATCACGGGTTATCAAATTGCCGACGTTCGCTTCGCAGTCCATGAAGGAACATTTGTGATCACCAATTCTCGCGACCTTGGCCGTACCACGCTGGACAGCTTACTAGGTGACGTGCCATCCGAGTCACTCGCCTCCAACAGTGCCTATAAGCAGGCGATTGCATCCACGGATCCCGATGATCATACGCTGTGGTTTTGGGCTGATTCAAAACTCACTAATCAGGACGGCGGAGTCGCTCAGCTTGATCTCGCTATGAGGGAAAATATGTTAGCTGAACTACTCTTTGGTGGGATTACAAACCAACTGAGAAACTCGGAATACCTTACAGCTACTCTGGACTTTAGTAAGGAACAGCTACGCTTTGCCATGAGGACAGCACACGACCATCAATGGGTCCCTGAACGACGGTATTACTATTTCGGCGAAGATGGAAAGGGCACAGCGCCGGCGCTATTACAACCTGAAGGTACTATCGCTTCACTTTCTATGTATCGTGATTTGGCACCCTGGTACCTGCTGGGACCAGAGCTTTATTCCGCCGGGGTAAACGAAGGCATCGCGCAGGTTGACTCGCAACTTTCCAATTTCCTCGGTGGCAAGGACTTTGGCGAGGATATTCTTGGAGCGTTGGACCCTGGTTTTCAACTAGTGGTTGTTGATCACGAGTTTAAAGAAGGAGAACCAGTGCCGGGTGTTAAAGTACCTGGATTCGCATTAGTATCCAAACTTCGAGACCCTGAGGTTTTAAAGCCTGAATTACGGCGACAGTTTATCAGCTTTGTCGGTTTCCTCAATTTGATCAGTGGGATGGAAGGTGGTAGCCAACTCGACATAGATATACAAAACAACAACGGCAATATCGTACTGACAACGGCCTTTCTCAAGCCGCAGCCAAATCAACCTGTCTCCATACAATACAATTTCACTCCGACTCTCATTTTAACTGACGAGCTGTTTATTCTTTCCAGCACCAAACACCTAGCTGAAACCCTGCAAAACGAAAGGCCTCTCAAACGACGCAATCCATCTAATCGAACAATCAACACACAATTTCAGTTATTCGGATCGACCATTCAGCAAGTGTTGGGAAAAAATCGAGAGTTACTGATTACACAGAACATGCTCGATAAAGGAGCATCACGTGAGCAAGCGGATGCCGAAGTGGACCTAGTATTGGACGGGGTTGATTTGCTTCAGCTACTGGAATTGAAGCTTGAGCACACCGATTCCGAACTTACCTTTAGTATTGACCTGAATTTCAAGGGTGAATGACGCTATGAAGCCCTACGTCGATCCCAACTGGGCCTGGAGCGAGTTTAAGCCTTCCAAAGCAGATCCGTGGAACGAGCAAAAAGTTACACACCTCTTTCGTCGTGCCGGATTCGGAATCACTTCGCAAGAACTGCAGGATGCCTTATCTGCAGGACTCCCCCGGACTGTCCATCAGCTCGTCCACGAAAGCGCTGAATCAGATACATTCCGTACTGAAATGCAGGCGATGACCAATTCGCTGGTCTCGACAAGTGACCCTAAGAATCTGTCATCCGGCTGGTTATACCGAATGCTCAAGACGACTGACCAGTTGCGGGAAAAGATTACATTGTTTTGGCACGGCCACTTCGCCACCAGTGCTGAAAAGGTTGCCGATGCATTTATGATGCAACAGCAGAACAACATGTTGCGAAACTCAGCCCTGGGCAACTTTCTGGATCTAGCTCAGGGGATCTCCAAGGATCCTGCCATGCTGCTCTATCTAGATTCAGCCACAAATCGAAAGACACATCCCAACGAAAACTTCGCTCGTGAGTTAATGGAACTATTCTGTCTGGGTGAAGGGAATTATTCCGAGGAAGATATCAGGGAACTATCAAGATGCTTCACCGGCTGGGAAGTCCGAAACCGAGCCTATCGGTTTAACCGTTATCAACATGACTTTGACCATAAGTCCTTCTTGGGTTCGAGTCGCAAGTTTACGGGCGAAGAAGCGGTTGAACATGTTGTTGCTCAACATTCGTCTCCTCGTTTTATCGCCGGCAAGCTTGTCCAGTTCCTGGTGATGGATGAACCGTTTGCTGACGATGAACTCATTGCGCCGTTAGCCAAACAACTACGTGATGATGACTTTGAAGTAGCTGGAATCATCGAACGTATTCTGAGGAGCAACCTGTTCTTTTCCGAACATAGTTATGGCAGAAAGATTAAATCACCCGTTGAACTCGCAATTGGCCTCATGCGAAGTCTAAAAATGAACACCCGATTGCCTGATCTCAATCAGGCTCTTGGTGAAGTCGGGCAGTCAGTCTTCTACCCTCCCAACGTCAAGGGTTGGGAAGGAGGCCGTATATGGATAAATTCATCCACACTACTGGGGCGATCAAATCTGGTTCATGCATTACTGACATCAAACAACACCAGTTTCGACGAAGGTGACCTAAGCACGATGTTGGCAAAACAAAATGTCCGGACGACCGAGCAGGCATTTCAATTATTTGAAAGACTTTTGTTCGCCGTTCGATTAGGAGCCAATGTCAAACAACAGATTTTAGCAACCGGTCCAACCGATGGGCTCAACCAGCAATTCATCAACATCCTTCATCAGATGGCAACATTACCTCAATTCCAGCTGAATTAACCATGAAAACACATACATCGCTTTCCAGAAGATCTTTAATGTTACATTCTGTAGCATCCGGAACCATCATGGCGGTTGGTTCAGGCACGTCAATGATTCCAGGCTACCTATATGCCAACCAACAGCGACCAACTGAAAACGTTCTGGTCGTCGTTCAGCTCAGCGGCGGAAACGATGGCCTGAATACGGTCATTCCCTATCAGCAGGACGAATACCATCGAAGTCGGCCGACGCTTTCATTTAGTTACGAGCAGGTTTTGGACCTCGATGGCGACCTTGGATTTCATCCCGCAATGAATGGACTGCACAGGCTATTTGAACAGCAAAAGCTGGCGGTCATCCAAGGCGTTGGTTACCCTAATCCAAATCGCTCGCACTTCGAGTCTATGGATATTTGGCACACATGCCGCCGTAAGAACGTCATCAGGGAAGAGGGCTGGATTGGTGCCAGTGTTAATACCTCTCTTTCCCGTGAGGAAAACGATACTCCTATCCTTCATCTGGGCTCAGAAAAACAGCCTTTTGCCTTAACAGCTAAAGATCCACGCTCGATCTCTATCCGATCACTCGACCAATTCAAGCTGCGTGCGAACCAGAAAGAAATCACGAGCGTCGTACAAACTTCGGAGTCGGAAGACAGTGAAAATGCGCTCCTGGGTTTCTTACAGTCATCAACCAATGCAGCCCTGAAAACCAGTGAACAGCTCATTAGATCGGCAACCCAAAACACGAAAGAGAATGATGGTGTTGACTACCCACAACACCGGCTCGCTCAAAAATTGCAGACAGTGGCTAAGCTAATCGACAGTCCAATCGCTACTCGTGTCTACTACGTGACGTTGGACGGATTTGATACCCATGCTCAACAAACCGATGCCCACCAGGCTTTACTTCGCCAGTTAAGTTCTGGGCTGGCAGCGTTTCAACAGGACTTGTCTCAAAGAAATCAGGAAGGCCGGGTGGCCACAATGGTCTTCAGTGAATTTGGTAGACGGTTATCAGAGAATGGTTCCAAAGGGACGGATCACGGTGCCGCCGGGCCTATGTTTCTATTAGGAAACAAAGTGCAGGGTGGAGTCATCGGAGACCATCCTTCTCTGACTGATCTTCAACAAGGCGATCTGAAGCATCAATATGATTTCAGACAGGTTTACACATCGACTCTCAATTGGATGGGGTGGGACACTTCAATTTTGGGAAGCGACTACAAACCCTTGCCACTGTTTAGTTAGACTTAAAAAGAATGACCGGTCGAAGCCGATAATAAGGACTAAGCTAAGAATTCTCTTTCTGCTACCATAAAACAATATCTTTCAATCCCGGAACGATGACATGTTTTCTATCCACGACAAAGCAACAACTCTTTGCGACGGTATCTCTCGTCGTGAGGCTTTGCGAGTTGGTGGAATCGGATTCGGTGGTCTGTCTTTAGCGAGCTTGATTAGAAATCGAGCTCTGGCAAGCCCGGTAGGCACTTCGAGCCTGCCTGGTTTTGGAAAAGCAAAATCCGTCATCGTATTTGGATTGGTTGGCGGAATCCCCCAACACGAAACCTGGGATCCAAAACCTAATGCTCCTGCGGAGATCCGAGGTGAGTTCGGTACGATCTCTTCCAGGACACCCGGCCTTCAGGTCGGTGAATTGATGCCCAAAACAGCACAATTGACTGACAAGATTGCTGTTCTGCGAAGTGTCGTTACCAACGACAACGCCCATTCGTCCAGTGGCTATCAAATGCTGACCGGAATTGAACACAACCCTCTTAACCGTGAGAGTGCATTACCTGGGCCACCTAATGACCACCCCAGTCTGGCGGCGGTGGTACGAGCATTGCGCAAGGACAAAGGTCTACCTTCGTCGATCGTATTGCCGGAACATATTTGGAACGACGGAAATAAACCATGGCCCGGACAGGACGCCGGATTTATTGGTCGCGCGCACGATCCATGGCTCATCAAATGCTATCCAAACGAAAATCGTTTTGATGTCCCCGGTATGACTCTGGCTGAGGAATTCACACAACTGCGAGTAAACAGTCGGCAGTCTCTGTTATCTCAAATCAACCAAGCCCAGCAAACACTTGCTGACTCAGAAGTCGTTTCTACGTTTAATATGCATGCTCAAAAGGCGTATAGCCTGCTTGGCTCTGGCACCGCTCGAGAGGCTTTTGATATTTCCCGTGAATCCGATCAAACGAGGCAACGATATGGTGACGGACGATTTGCCCAAAGTTGTCTGCTGGCCCGGCGATTAGTTGAAGCCGATGTTTCTCTTGTTCAGATAAACTGGACTCGGGTTGTCGATGATCGAAAATTTGAAAACCAAGGTGGATGGGACACTCATAAAAAGCACAATCAGTCGTTGAAAGAACATCTGATGCCCAGCATGGACCAGACATTTAGTGCCCTGATTGAAGATCTTGATCAACGTGGAATGCTGGATGAGACTCTGGTAATTATGTTCGGTGAATTTGGCCATACGCCTAAGTTTAATGCCAATGGCGGGCGCGATCACTGGGGTAGTGTGTTCTCCATTGCATTGGCCGGCGGAGGTGTCCGAGGAGGGGCCGTCCATGGAGTCACCGACAAACATGCAGCTCATCCTATTGAAGGTGCAGTACGCCCGAAAGATATTCTGGCAACAATTTACCATCTGATGGGTTATCCGCCGCATACAGAAGTGTATGACCCGGTAAATCGTCCCACCCAAATTAGCCGCGGTGAAGTCATCACCGAGATTCTATAACAATCCTCTACAATCGCGCGCACAAAAAAACCGCTCTGGTTCAATACTGAATTCAGAGCGGTTTTTGATTGAGTTTTGGTTTAATACTCAAAATCCGGATTCAAACCTGGTTGAGGAACGGGATATTTACCGTCGTCGAACGGTTGAAGGACGGAATCACCGTCGAGTGTCAGACCTTCGATTCCTTCACCAAAATCTGCTTCGTGATTCAGCATATCATCCACAGTAACTTCCTGGCCGGTGTGAGCTGCCAGACGCCCCATGGAGGTTACAAGGCTGGCCATCGTACCTCGCGGAGCTTCGTTGTATTCCAGGTCATTTCGAATCGCATTGATGTAGTGATTCCACTCGAGCTGATATGGATTTGGCTCCGGTTTGCCCCATTCCCAGGCGAGATTATCTTTACTCATCGCATGCCCGTTATAAATGCGGGCTTTCGAAGGAGCATGGCCAGACTGAGAAATCACAGCAATTCCTTTTGAACCATGGGCATAACTGGCAAATTCATTATGGCAACCAGGGATGGTCCGGCCATTCATAAAAGCCTTGGTCCCGTCTTCAAACGTATATTCAATGGCGTAGGAATCAAAGTTTTGATCAATGTTATCACCTCGGTAATGACGCCCGCCTGAGGCTTTTGCTGAAACCGGCCAGGCATCTTTCATCCAACACATTTCGTCAATGTTGTGAATAAGGAAGTCCGAGACTGCTCCACCACTTAACCAAAGGAATCCATGGAAGTTTTTGATTTGGTACATCAAGTCTGAGATACCTTCCGGCTTCGGAGGCACAGCAGCGTATCCGGTAGGGCCGGCCATACGATAAGCTCGCAACATATTCACTTCACCGATTTCGCCATCACGAATCCGTTGCCATAATTCATTACGAGCATCACAATGACGACACATCAACCCCACGGCCACTTTGAGATTTTTCTCCGTAGCAGTTTCTGCCAATTCAAACATCTTTTTAGATCCCGGACCATCAACGGTCACTGGCTTTTCCATAAAGACGTTAAGTCCCTTTTCGATGGCATAGCCAAAATGCAGCCATCGGAATGCCGGAGGGGTCGTAAGAATGACAACGTCTCCGGGGTTAAGGCAGTCCATCGCCTTTTTATAAGCATCGAAGCCGAGAAATCTTTTATCTTCTTCGACGAGGACTGTTTTAGGAAATTTACGAACTAAGCTTTCGTAACTGGCTTTTTGGCGATGCTCGAAAACGTCTGCCATGGCGACCAATTCGATTTTCTCGTCTGGAACACTCAAAGCATTTGTCGCTGCTCCGGTTCCCCGGCCGCCGCAACCAACCAATGCAACGCGGATCTTTTCTCGTGCTGATGCAGCATGTACTGGTTGCGCTGCAGATAAAACACTAGTCGTTGCTGCTGCAGCAACTCCCGTCGTCTTCAGAAAATTACGCCGTGAGTTATTGGTTTCGCTCATCGTCTAATCCCTTTTTGTCGTTTTTCTATGAGGTATTTAATCTTATGCGGTTTTGAATGAATGCTTGAATTTTAAACCACCACATGAGTCGTTGCTACAATTGCTAACGAACCTACGTGCTTTATTCTTGTGGATTGTCTTTATCAAACTGAAGTGGCAATGCCTTGTCCCAGATTTCCTTGAGCTCCTGCTTGCTGGGCGACACAAGAGGGCGAACAACACGTAAACCAACATGCAAAGCATCGGTGTGATACCAGATGCTTTGGGGTTCCTGAGGGTCCTGGTATTTCCAATCTTCCGTGGATCCCAGCCGGGCAGCACTTCGCAACAATTCGGGCTCATCCTGCCAGCTGCCTCCCCGAACTACGCGGGGATACAATTCCAATGGGGCATTGACTGGGTTAACCGCTCCCGGCTCCGTCTTGCCATAAAACTCGGTGTCATGTTGATCCAGAACCCATTCGGCGACATTGCCATGCATATCGTACAAACCCCAGGGATTGGGAAGCTTCTTTCCGACCTTCTGATACTTGTCATTTGAGTTTTCATAGTACCAGGCGTAGTCACCAATCTTGGCGGCATCGTCACCCCAGCTATAACGAGTGGTCGTTCCAGCCCGACAGGCATACTCCCATTCAGCTTCTGACGGCAAACGGTAGTAACGACCGGTCTTAGCAGAAAGCCACTTGCAAAAGGTACGTGCGGCATGTTGCGTCATGCTAATCGCCGGATAGCCTCGCTTGCCCATTCCAAATGTCATATCGGTATAAGGAGCCGTCGGCTTTGAAATTGTCAGTGGGTCAGCTAACTTATCACGCTCATTCGCTGCACGACCATAAACTTTGCGAATCTGAATATCGATATCCGACATCCAAACTTCATAAACATCCCATGTGATTTCCGTCTTTCCCATCCAAAACGGCGGTATTTTAATCTCGTGCTGAGGCCCCTCATCATCCGCACGACCCTTCTCCTTTTTCGAACTGCCCATAAGGAATTTTCCGCTCGGAATCGGAACCATTTCGATCTTATTCCTGGTGTGCTCAACAACTTCGGAATAAGGCTTCATCTCCTGCTCAGATGAGGCTTCACTTTCAGGGATTTTAATCGGAGCTGGATGGTCGAGCTGTGCCTGTGCAGAGGAAGCCATAAGGAACCAGCAACACAGTGGACAATAGATGGACTTCATGATCTTAGAACCAGTCTTGTTAGTTAAATCAATTCTCATTCAACCATTATAGACAGGGATTTAAACCGTGCGTATTAGAGACCAGCATCTAGGAAGCCATCTCATCAAGTCCTGCCGAGTTACTATTGAGCATGTTCACCAACGCTACAAATTCTCCTGCATAGGCAATCAGGCGGGCTCCCTGTTGGAAACGCTTCTTTCCTGTTTCCACATCACCCACAGGCATGCCCCACGCTTTCCCATATTGCTGGCAAAGTACAGCGACTTTTTCAATTGCGTCTTCCAGAGTGAAATCGAGATTGTTCTTTGCAATTCGCAACTGCAAGTCACCGGGACCGACAAAGACTCCATCGACTCCGTCGGTTGCGATAATCTGTTCGGCATTTTCCAACGCCTCAGCAGTTTCGATCTGACAAATCAGAAACGTGTTCTCATTGGCCTGCGACGTATAATCATTGGAATCTGAGAATTGGAATCCGTTGTCCTGACCAACGCCATCGATTCCCCGGTCGCCAAGTGGAGGGAACTTCAGGCAGTCGCGCAGATAAGTTGCCCGCTCGACATCATTTACGTGAGGAACCAACATTCCAGCTGCTCCATCTTCCAAATGGCGATAGAGACTGACTTTGTCGATAGATGCAGGTCGCAGCATGCAATCGATATCATACTGATGGCAATAAGCCATCATGGCCTGTAGTTCACGAGGATCCCACGCACGGTGTTCTGAATCTAGCCAAATGGCATCGAAACCTGCACCCGCAGCATGAGCTACATAAAACGGAAGAAAGTGTCCAAGAGCACAGATCTTCACCAGCTCATTATTTCTTAACTTCTCTAAAGTCTTACTTCGTCGCACGATAACGCACCTCTGATTTGGACTAAAATGAAGAACTTCATATCATTGATGAATATCGTACCATGTACACAGTTAAATAGAAGTAAAATGAACACTCGATGCCTGATAGTTCTTTAGACACAGGTATCTCGTTTACGAATTGCTACAAGCTTAGGATTGCTGCGGGAGAACAGGGATGCTGCGAAGCGTAACGATTGATAATAAACTTTTGAATCATCTGGTAGACGTAATCAATCAGGAATTTGAAGCTGGACGCGAAATAACTCGTAGTAAACTATCCAACGCCATCTGGGACTACGAGAAGGGTGCCATCGAACAGGACAGAGACGAGCAGCAATGAGCCTTGCAAAGCGAATCGTGATAGTAATACTCGTTCTGCTGATGGCTGTACCCGGCCAACTCTTAGCCGCCGATGGTCAACATAGTGGAGTTGGGGCAGTAGACTACGGAGTTCTGGGGCTCTATATCGCTGGCACCATCTTGCTTGGATACTTTATCTCCAAACGCCAGAAGAGCCGCGAAGAATACTTCACGGGGGGTGGGAATATGAATTCCATCCTGATCGGTGTTTCTCTGTTTGCCACACTACTGAGCACTATCTCATATCTCGGAATGCCCGGAGAAGCTGCTGGTAAAGGTCCGGTGCATTTTGTTGGGCTCATCGGTCACCCACTCATCTTCCTTATTTTCGCCGTGGTAATGTTGCCCACTTATATGAAGTACCGGGTCACCAGTGCCTATGAATTACTCGAGGATAAGCTTGGTGTGGGATTCCGATTGCTTGGCGGCATAATGTTTCTGGTTCTTCGGTTAATCTGGATGGCCGTCCTGTTGAAGGCTGCAGGCGACGCCATGATTACGATGCTCGGAATTGACCAGAGCTGGAGCCTGTTGGTGGTCGCCGTCATCGGATTAGTGGCTATTATCTATACCTCCCTCGGAGGCCTGCAGGCAGTCGTCATTACTGACGCCATGCAAACGATCCTTCTTTACGGCGGTGCTGTAACGGTGCTGATCATTATCACAATCGACTTTGGCGGATTCGGCTGGATTCCATCAGAATGGCCCGCAGAATGGGATTCTCAGCCCTACTTTCCGCCTGATTTGGAAACACGCGTCACCTGGTTTGGATCCATCCTGACCGGCGTGATTTGGTATGTCGCCACATTGGGAAGCGACCAAACCACCGTTCAGCGATTTATGGCCACCAAAGATGCAGCGGGGGCTCGGTCTGCTGTTTTATGGCAATTGTGCGTCAGCGTTGTTGTCGGAATAACATTATGCTTCGTCGGTATCGCTTTGATGTCACATTATAAGAGTATCGAACCAGCCGCTCCGGTCTTAGAATCGGGTGAATTAGCAGACTATGAGGAATTTGAAGTGATTTTCAAAAGCAATCATGATGATGCTAAACCCAAGGCCGAAGATATCGTCCATTTCCTGTCATGGTCTCAAGAAGAGGCAGATGCTGTTTTCGCATATGCCAATCGTCTCCAACTTAAAGCGGATCAGTACTTTCCACATTTCATCGCCAATGGCTTACCAACTGGGCTCACCGGTCTGGTAATTGCCGCCATGTTTGCCGCGGCGATGTCCAGTTTGGACTCGGGTGTTAACTCTATTACCGCAGTCGTGTCGACTGATTTCATTGAACGAGTACGGACAAAAAAACTAACGGAGCAACAGCAACTAGTAACGGCACGTTTGATTGCTGTGATCGTTGGAGTCGTTGTTGTTTTCGGCAGCGTACTCACCGAATTCATACAAGGAAATATTATGGAGATTACAGCCAGCGCTGTTAATCTCCTGACAACACCTATCTTTGGGTTGTTTGTTTACGCGTTGTACTTCAAACGACCAAATGCCATCATTGTGGCTACTGCCACCCTGATCGGAATCTTAACGGCGCTTTACCTGGCGTTTGGTGACGAAATGGGCTGGCACAAAATCAGCTTCCAATGGATTGGACCATTTTCACTCACGGCCAATCTGGGCGTTGGATTTATACTGCACGCCCTTCTTGATCTCACCGTCCAGAATGAAGCAACACCTTCAGCCTCCACAACAACGTCAAGCGAACAAGCTGACTTGCAAATTGATGAGTCGACTAATGAGCAGGATTCGGCTGGATCTGATAGTTAGTCTGGGTTCAAGAAACACTTTCGTTACGTACAGAACCTTTGCGGTCTCAACAACGAAACGATAGATTGCATTTTGCTTCACTCTCTCAAGAGCAGAGCGTGTGTTGGTAAAGATCGTCGGCGATTAGCCTCAAAATCGCTTTAGCGAGGCTATTCATCTTTCAACTGGACTAACAGATAAATTGCTAATTCGCCAAATCCTGTTGTTGCTGATCACGAGCTTTGATCTGATCGAGTGTACCTTGAACATTATTCTTGATGTTCTTGATTGACTCGGCTGGGCTTGAGACGCTATTCGATTGTCCTTCGCTATTCTGTTGCACTTCCGCTTCATCATGGCTTGTGCACCCACTGAATACCACACTGAATACTAATAGTACGATCGATAGAGATAGCTTTTGAAACATCAATGTCTCCTTTGGTTATGATTTGTTCCACGGCATTTTACTTAATACTGTTCCCATTCCACAGGTGTCCGTGATACCTGAAAACATCAACCCGGCTCCAATAAAACCTGCGATTACCAGACCAATCCAGGCGGGTTCAACAGCAGCTGAAAGGGCGACGCCTACGGCAACCAGAGTCCCGGCGGATATTCTGACTTGTCGATCTAAGGCGATGACTTTTTTCGTGCTGCGAGCGGCGTCATATCCGGCGTTAACCCACGCGTCGGTGCCGCCCTGGACGTTGACTACATTTTCGATGCCTGCTTCGATAAACTTTTGACATGCCTTTGCGCTACGACCGCCCATTTTGCAAATCACATATAACGGCTGGTCTGGTGAATGACGGCTTTGTTGAATGGCCGTTATATCAAGTTGATCCAGAGGAAAGTTTTCAGCGAATTCAACATGGACTGCTGAATATTCAGCGGGAGTACGCACATCGATTAGCTCGATCGAGTTATCGGAATCGTGCTTTGCCTTCAGTTCAGCAACCGTAATCACATTCAATGACATTACCTAAATCACCTAAAAACTCGCTCAAGAATTTGATTCCTTAAGAATTCAGTATAGTCGATCGACTTTGTTTCGTGGTTTGCTGAGAACGGCTTCAAATAGAACTTGTAATCGCAGCGCCAATAATCAAATTTTCGGCCTTATGCNGTTTTNAAANGGCTACTATACTTAGCGCCTTANAGTGAATGAAGACTTAGATTGTAAGTTCATCCTTTGTAGCGATGATCGTCTCATTTGCGTACCTTCAAACATAGATTGTGCAGATATGGTAACCATAACACTACCGGATGGTTCAACAAAAGAATATGACAACTCAGTGACTCCAGGGCAGGTCGCCGCTGATATTGGCCCTGGTTTAGCCAAAGCCGCGATGGCGGCAGAAGTCGATGGACAAGTGGTCGGGCTTGACTACGTAATTCGGGACGGTAATAACGCGAACCTAAAGCTCTTTACTAAAAAAGACTCCGAAGCACTGGGCGTCATGCGGCACTCGGCCGCCCACGTCATGGCGCGTGCCATTATGAAGATTTTCCCCGGAGTCCAACTCGCTTTTGGACCCACGATCGATGGTGGTTTTTACTATGACTTCGACCTGGAGCATAAATTAAGTGAAGAAGACTTCGAAGCAATCGAAGCAGAAATGAAGAAAATCATCAAAGCGAATGAGCCCTTTGAACGCATTGAAACCGATCGTGATGAAGCACTGAATATCGTCAACGAGCTAGGACAGAAGTATAAAGTCGAGCATATCAGTGACAGTCTGTCCGAGCATGACCAGCTTTCCTTCTACCGCCAAGGCGAATTTATCGATCTTTGCCGCGGGCCCCATATTCCATCAGCCGGCGCAATTGGTGCTTATAAATTACTAAGTGTCGCAGGTGCCTATTGGAAGGGTAATTCTGATAACAGGCAGCTTCAACGTGTTTACGCCACGGCATTCTTTGATAAAACCGGCCTTGAGGAGCATTTAACCAAAATCGATGAGGCGAAACGCCGAGATCATCGAACCCTCGGCAAGCAACTTGGACTCTATCATATTGATGAAATGTCGGGGCAGGGATTAATCCTGTGGACTCCTAAGGGTTCTGTCATAAGAAAGAAACTGCAGGAGTTCATTGAGACTCGCTTGGAGCGACAGGGNTATCATCAGGTCTTCACTCCTCACATCGGGAAGTTGGATCTTTACAAGACTTCAGGGCACTTTCCTTACTATCAGGAAAGTCAGTATCCCGCCCTGATTAATCGTGACTATATGAAAAAGTTGGAGGATGAAGATTGCAGTTTCAGCGATCTTTCCGATGCCATGGCAGAGGGCGAAATCGAAGGTTATCTCCTGAAACCAATGAATTGCCCTCACCACATTAAAATCTACGATTCTCAGCAGCGAAGTTATCGTGATCTTCCAATTCGACTTTTTGAATTCGGGACTGTCTATCGTTGGGAACAGTCTGGTGAAATTGGCGGGCTTACACGAGTCCGGGGGTTTACTCAGGATGATGCCCATCTCTTCGTCACGGAAGATCAGCTGGCGGATGAATTGAAGGGTTGTCTTGAGCTCGTTAAACTTGTATTCGCATCTGTGGGGATGGAGGATTACAGTGTTCGCATAGGTCTACGCGACAAAGATTCAGATAAATACGTAGGTGATTCCAAGGATTGGGATAAGGCCGAAGATGCGTGCCGCCAAGCCGCCGCTACTCTGGGGAAACCATTCATCGAAGAAGAGGGTGAAGCAGCGTTCTATGGCCCTAAAATTGATNTTGTTGTTAGTGATTGTCTTGGCCGGAAATGGCAACTAGGAACGGTTCAGGTTGACTATAACCTACCAATACGTTTTGACTTATCGTATATTGGCGCGGACAACAAAGCACACCGTCCCGTCATGATTCACCGTGCCCCCTTTGGGTCAATGGAAAGGTTTATAGGTGTTTTGATAGAGCACTTTGCTGGTGCATTTCCTCTTTGGCTCGCACCGGAACAAGCGCGAGTTGTCGTGGTGAGCCAAAAATTCGAAGAATATGGGCGTCAGGTTGAAGCACAACTCCGTGAGGCCGGAATGCGGGTTAGTGGCGATTACCGGGCTGAAAAGATCGGAGCAAAGATTCGTGATGCTCAGCTGGAGTTAATCCCATATATGCTCATCGTCGGAGGCCGTGAAATGGAGAACAGCGAAGTCAGTGTTCGTGACCGAATCGACGGAGACCTGGGCGCGATGCCCGTTACCGACGCCTTAGCTAAGTTTCAGGAGGAGATCGAAAACCGTGTCGTTCGGAAGACCTTCAGCGGCAGTGCAGGATTCGTCTCGCGTGGCGCTCAAAATGAATACTAATGTTCAATCTGAGCAGCCACTAGATATAACCCTTTAAAGCTTTATACTTAGTGTTAGAACTTCCATTTTATCGGTCTATCTATATAGAATGACAATAACAGAAGCAGAAATCACGTCTGCTGATCCATCCACTTGAACAAAGGATATCCATCATCGACCGCGACAGTACTCGTATTAATGATCAAATCCGAATCTCGCCGATTCGTGTCATTAGCCATGAAGGAGAACAGCTTGGCATCATTGAAACCGACCAGGCAAAGGAAATAGCAGCAGAAGCAGGTTTAGACCTTGTCGAAGTTGCCCCCAATGAACGGCCGCCCGTTTGCCGCATCATGGATTACGGTAAATATAAGTACGAAAAGAAAAAGAAGGCTTCTCGTAATACCTCTCATACGAAAACAAAAGAAGTACGACTTCGACCTAAAACCGGCGATCACGATATTCAGTTCAAAGTGAATCAGGCAAAAAAATTCCTCAAGCATCGCGACAAGGTTCAGGTGTCTGTGCTTTTTCGGGGTCGTGAAATGGCTCACATTGAAGAAGGCCGAAAAGTCATGAACGATGTGTTGGAGGAACTGGAAGAACTGGGAAAAGTCGAGCAGGCACCTCAGCAACATGGGCGTCGTATGATCGCCATGGTCGTACCTCGATAAGTTAAGCCTGCTCTGAATGCTGATGAACGATTAAATGAAGCACTTCGAGTGTTTTATGCGCCATTGTCTCAGCATCACGACGTGACAAAACCGCCTCTCGCCCCTGTCTACCTAAGTCGTTCAATGCTGCGCGGTCTTGTAGCAATTCATGCCAGCATTTCGCGAGAGCCTGCGGATCATCCGGCGGTACAAGCTGTCCACCACCCACATCGCCAATCACCTCGGGAAACGCTCCATGCTCAGGCAGAACAACCGGCACGCCGTACGCCAGAGCTTCTAATGCGAATAATCCCTTTGGCTCTTTATAGATTGTCGGAACACAAACTAAATCAGACTCGCTGAGCAATGTAAGCTTACCTTCCCGATCAACAGTGCCGTAGTCAACAAAGCTGTCTTCGAGCCCGGCGTCAGTAAGGCGTTGAATTTGTTGTTCCGCAAAATCCTGATTTGTCACACCACGCCAGCCGGCTAAATGCAATCGAACGTCCTCTGTATTTGGCATCTGCTTGAATTCGATAAAAGCATCCACCAATACGTGTAGGCCCTTTTCTTTTGACATTCTTGCCATGTAACCAATAGTGCGCGGGTGCTCCGGATCGGTTGTCGCTTCTTTGATGTCTTTCGTATCAATACCTAGAGGAACAACATGTATTTTCTCCCTAGGAATTTGAAGAAGAGACATCATATGGTCTTTGTAATATTCGCTGTGTACCAGAAAGCCGGCGACGTCAGGGACAATTTGTCTGAGGATATCAATTGCCTGACTTTTGAAAGGCTCAATTAAATCTTCTAGAAAAATATCATCGCCCTGAAGTGTTACAACAACAGGTATTTCCAGCCGTTTCAATTCAGAAATACNGCCGCCGATCAGTAAGTTACTGAGTAAAACAACATCGGGCTTGATGTCAGTGCTGAGCCATTTACAAAGACGTTTCACTTCTTTGCGTTGGTTTCCATGGCGGCCTTTAAGCATGGAAACTGTGAGAGCGCCAAGTGCTCGGGGACTAATCTCAAGCCCACGTGATGTCGCTTTTCGTAGTAGCCATTTGTTATCAAGGAAGCGGTCTAAGAATGCTGGTAGGTAGCGGAAGACAAAAATCTTTTGCTGAAGGTATACATTAATACCTCCAAAAAAGACCTGGTCGACACTTACATCCTCTTCGTCGGTTCGAATAGGCGTGTAGGTTGGTACAAGCAGAGCGTCGACTCCCTGCTGATTCCACGCTCGTGCTAGCGTATTATCATGTAAACAACTGCCACAAAACATGTTTGCAGCGCCACTAGTTAGATAAGCGATCCGTGTTATCCCCTGTTGCTCGGCCATCATTTCAGCTTAATCAATAAGTGCCACCCACTCAATCAAGCTATTTTTGCCGTTAATTTCAATAGGTGACACCCACTATTAGCAGGCCATTTTCGGCTATCTATGGATTTAATAAGTGGGTGGCACTCATTTCGTCTCAGTTCGAGCTGAAAAGTAGAAAAGCAGAGCCAAGAGAGCCAATGATATGAAGGAGATATATCGGATGAAACCGTCTTCGAATATGATTGTGGCGGAAATGATGATCAAAAGCATGTAAATATGCACGAAGCGACTCCACAAAGAGTGGGTGGCACCTATTTTCCTGTTGGAATGGGCGTTGTGTAATTTGATGCAATCGATCGTCCAAACCAGTAAAAATAGGTAGTTGAAATAAATTCCATACTCAAACCTAAGCCCAGTCACTCGTTCCGTTTCGATAATCGTATGCTTGACAGCGATTTGATGATTCCAGTCGTGAATAAACTGGAATGCACAAAACACATGGATCAGGGCAAAAATGCATCCTAAGCTCCACAGAATTCGATAGATTTTTAGTTGTTTCATGCCATCAGTGACAAGAAACGATACGGCAACGGCCGATGCGTAAAAAACCAATGATATCCAGATTGTCAGATTGACCATTTGACAGCTCAAAAAAACTACATACGCGGCTTTATCTATTAGATTTACCCCCTTTTGTAAGAGCAAGAACGAGCTTAAAATATTTGATTCCCAGTGGATGTTTTACGTCACTTAATAAGAAAGCAAAAANAGACGATGCCAAAGCAGAAAACCCACAAGGGAACTAAGAAANGATTCCGTTTGNCGGCCAANGGCAANGCNAAGCACNGNAGTGCNGGNACNAGCCACCTGGCTNNNGCNGTNTCCANCAAACGTAGGCGAAACCTGCGAGGAACGACAGTCCAGGCTACTTGCGATGAGAAGAAAATCGCAAAGGCGTTAAACGGATACAGTAACTAAGCTGTATCGCCTTAATCATTCTTAGTGTTTCCCTAAGATTTGAATTAACTAAAACAACACCAACCGCGTGGGCATAGAACGTTTTCGAAAGAAAAGGCCTGACGAGGTAACAAGGAGCGAAAGCTATGAGAACTACATACGGTGCAGCTCGTGCCAAGGCAAAACGCCGTCTATTCAAACGAGCCAAGGGAAATCGAGGCGGACGTCGAAATCTACTCCGCACAGTCAAGGAAACAGAAGTACGATCAGGTGCTTATTCGTACCGCGACCGTAAAGTCCGAGCTCGTGACTTCCGTCGCTTGTGGATCACACGACTCAACGCAGCCTGTCGAGCTCATGACCTGCGTTACAGCCAATTCATTCACGGATTGAATCAAGCTAACATCCAACTGGATCGCAAGTCGCTCAGCGAAATGGCAATTCATGACCCAGCAGGCTTTGAAGCAGTGGTTGACATCGTCAAAGCTGCCCTTGCTGGTTAACGCCAATCTTCGCACAATGCAGATTGAACCATGTTCAGGAGAGGAAGTCAGCTAGACTTTGCTCTCCTGTTCTTTTGTAACCCTTAAATTCCTTTCAGAGACTTCATCATGGCACTGCAGGAATTTCTTGATCAACTTGAACAACTTGTCTCGGAAGCAGAGTCAACTTTTAACTCTGCAGAGAATTCTGACGCGCTGGAAGAGGCTCGAGTAGAGTTTCTCGGCGCCAAAAACGGAAAACTTAAGTCCGTCCAAAAGCTAATGGGTACTGTCGAAAAAGAAGACAAACCTATTGCCGGGAAGACATTTAATCAGACTAAAGGTCGTATCGAAAGTGCGTTCGATTCGGCCAGTGAGCGAATTCAAGGGAGTGGCGGGGATACGCAACGCGATACACAATTTGATCCTTCGCTGCCCGGCGCCGGGTTCAAAATTGGCCGTATCCACCCCATTACCCAGACCATTGATGAGCTCAAAGACATTATGGGGCGGCTCGGGTTTTCGACGGTGGACGGTCCTGAAATCGAAGATGATTGGCACAACTTTGTTGCCTTGAATATTCCTGACGATCACCCGGCCAGAGATCCTTTGGAGAACTTTTATCTAGCCACCGCTGAAGCCAATTCAGGGGAAAAAAATTCTGTCAATTTACTTCTACGAAGTCAGACCAGTACGGTACAGATTCGGGTGATGGAAAAAACCAAGCCTCCGATTCGTATTATTTCGCTGGGTCGCGTTTATCGTCCGGACACAGCAGATGCAACTCACTATCCGATGTTTCATCAGATTGAAGGACTAATGATCGACACCAACGTCACGATGGCTGATCTCAAGAGTGTCCTACGGTTATTCGCCACCAGTTATCTGGGAGACGATGTCACAATTCGCTTCCGTCCTTCATTCTTTCCATTCACCGAACCAAGTGTTGAAGCGGATTACTACTGGAATGATCAGTGGATTGAATTTGGCGGCGCAGGGATGGTCGACCCAAATGTACTCAAAGCAGTTGGATATGATCCGGAGGAAGTAACCGGATTTGCATTTGGGCTGGGTGTCGAACGTCTATGTATGCGTCGGCACGGAATCACGGATATTCGAGAATTCTACAAGAATGATGTCCGTTTTCTGGCTCAGTTTTAGTCCTTATCCTTTTAACTCGTTTCTATCAATCGAATTAGTATCATGCTTGTTTCCTGGAATTGGCTTAAACAATACGTCGCCCTCGATATGGATCGTGAAGAGCTTGAAAATCGGCTCGCCATGTCCGGCTTGAATCATGAAGGTACAGAATCTGTCTTTGACGATTTGGCGATTGATTTAGAAGTAACGAGTAATCGCCCCGACTGCCTAGGGCATCTCGGCGTGGCTCGCGAAATTGCTGTACTCTATGACTTGCCTCTAACCATACCCAATCCCACTCCTGTAGCATCCGGCCCAAATGCAAATTCAGAATTTAGCGTCACAATCAATGCACCGGAACTTTGTCCAAGATACACTGCTCGCATTATCCGGGGTGTCAAAATTGGCGAAAGCCCCCAATGGATGCAGGATCAGCTTCGCACAGTTTTCGCTCCAGTAAGTAAGGACTGGAAACCGGTCAATAATGTCGTAGACATTACAAACTATGTGCTGATGGAATGTGGACAACCTCTGCACGCATTTGATCTTGCCAGTCTTCAGGGACAGCAGATCATTGTACGAGAAGCACAAGATGGAGAAGAATTCGAAGCGATTGATCACCACACTTACAAGCTCTCGGCAGGAATGTGTGTGATTGCTGATGCGAACCGGCCTGTGGCAATTGCTGGAATCATGGGGGGAGCTGACAGCGAAGTAGGTGATAACACCGTTGATATTCTAATCGAGTCTGNCTCCTTCTCTTCGATGGCAACACGAGCGACCTCTCGTGCTCTTAATTTGCACAGCCCATCTTCATACCGGTTTGAACGAGCTCTTGATCCACAGGGAGTTGAATGGGCTGCCGACCGAGCTTGTGAATTGATTCTGGAGCACTGCGGAGGGACTTTGGATGATGGACTCATTGATGCNGGTGCAGCGAACTGGCATCCAGAACCCGTCGTTATGCGTTTATCTCAGGTTGAGCGGATACTTGGTATTTCTATTGATGCCGAAGAAGTTAAGCGTATTCTGTTGGCATTAGGAAACACCGAAACGGCCAGCGATGAAAACTCTATCACCGTCATACCCCCAACTTGGCGGCGGGATCTGTCTCGCGAGGCTGATCTGCTTGAAGAAATCGCACGCATTCACGGGTATGAAAAGATCCCTGAAGATGTTGGAGTTCCAATGGCTGCTTCCTTTAGGAGTGATTGGGATCGTGTAACATCCAAGCTACGCACGACCATGACTGCCATTGGCTTCGATGAATCACTCACGGCAAGCGTGGTCCCGGAATNGTGGACGAAAACGTACAGTCCCTGGTCATCCAAATCTCCGCTGCGGACGATTTCGCCCATGCTCAAGGGTGCAGATGCACTGCGAACAAGTCTGGTTCCCAGCTTGTTAGAAGTACGTCGTATCAATCAATCGCTGGCAAATCCTAATGTGGAATTGTTTGAAACAGCGAAAATATATCTAACGCAGGACGAGGGCCTGCCCCACGAGCAATGGACTCTGGGAATTACCAGCGGACAGGGCTTCCATCATCTAAAAGGGGTCATTGAAACCATTCTGCATTCTCTGAAAGTCGATGGGCAACTATCCGTTGAACCAACACGACAGGATTTACTGCATGCTGACTACAGTGCCTCACTAACTCTAGATGGTAAACATTTTGGATTCATTGGAGAGGTGGACTCTGCTGGATTGAAAGCATTCTCGTTAAGAAATCCGGCGAGTATCGCTGAAATCCGGATAGATCTGCTTGTTCAAAACGCCACCCTCATTCCACAACACACTTTGTTAAGCAACTTCCCAGCCATTACTCGTGACCTAAATATCGTGCTAGCTGAGTCGATACGATGGGATGCTTTAGAACAAAGTGTTCGAAGTGCTGTCGATGCCAACTTATTGGAAGAGATCACATACCTGGAAACCTATCGGAATCCGGAACGCGACGGTACTGATGTAAAACGAGTACTGTTTAGCGTTAAGCTGCGTCGTAGCGATCAAACGATGACGAANGAGGAAGCAGATGGAGTACGTGGTGAAATTGTGTCTGCCATTGAATCACAGCTAGGCGGCAAACTTCTAGGCTAAATCCTTGCAGGACCCTACAACTGGCCTTGCCTGATTTTCCGAAGTCCATCAAATTACCCACCCACTCGTCACTATTATCTAAAACAGTTTATGTGGATGGCTTCCGGCTGTGTCACTTTATGCGTTGCTCGTTGGGCTTCTGTTAACCACAGGCCCTCAGTCTGATTCACCAATCGTGGTGCATTTCACAGCACCATGGTGTCCAGCGTGTCAGAAGATGAAACCCAGTATCAGCTCTCTCAAACAACAAGGGTACGATATCCGGGTTGTTGATGTAACAAAAAACGAGGCCCTGGCCCAGCGATACAATGTCGAAGAGCTTCCCAATACCGTGATTGTTCAAAAAGGGAAGATTCAAGATCGCCAACTTGGATTTATGAGCGAGCAGAAACTACGAGCCTTCATTCAATCACAGCAACCATTGGAAAAGAAGCCAAAGGTGGTACATCCGGTTACGACGATTTCCAGAGCCTCCATTGCTAACGGCTCCTTTGAAAAAGCCCGTCAGTCACGATGGATCAGTGTGAATCGAGCCAATATTAAGCCTCTTGTCCAAATGCTGCCCAATGCTATCGGTAGCCAGTTACTGCGAGCCACAGTACGTATTGTAATGCGAGATGAATCAGGCGTTTCCTTTGGTAGCGGTACTATCATTCACGCTCAACAGGGCAGGGCATTGATCGCTACCTGCGGCCACCTCTTTCGTGAATCGAAAGGTAAGGTACCTGTGGAAATCGATGTGTATTATCCACATGGGCCGAAGCGAGTCGTTGGTCGAGTTCTGGTTTACGATGCTAGCAAATATGATGTAGCTCTGGTTACCATTCCATTCGACGGAGGGATTACTCCGATCCCTGTCGCTTCTCAGGCGATACTTTCCAAAAACCAGAAAGTGATATCCGCAGGCAGCAACGGTGGAGCGAAACCTACATTAGAACGAACCATCATTAATTCAATTAATCGGTACGAAGGTCCGGATAACATCCAGATCCATGGGGCTCCTGCAGGTGGTCGAAGCGGAGGTGGACTCGTCGATCAGAAGGGAAAGCTCATTGGAATCTGCAATGCCGCGGACCACGAAGACAACGAAGGTTTTTATATCAGTTCGCGATATATCATCTCGATGATGACGCGACTGGGAATTGAAGATCTGATAAAGATTGAGTAACCTCCACCAGGAAGAATCGTTCTGATCCGAATGTAGAGTAATAGGATTACAGATCTACTCTTAACGGCCGTTCCGCAACGCGTCCTACTTCATCCGGACCACGTCGCTGCCCATATTGAGGCCATGCAGCCAGACCATCCAACTCCGGCATAAGCTCAACCAGTTGGCTTACCAATGTCTCAGCCAATGCAGACATTTTCTCTGATACCGCTTCATCATGAATACTCATAGCACTACGCATGATCCGAACCATCGCAGCTCGTTTTTTCACTGGATTATCCAGCGTCGATTCCGGTTCTTCAATTAAGTTAGTGACCGGCACATCAAGAGCTTTACTCCAGTTGGCTAACTCCGTAAGCGTAAGATTTGCGGTCGGCTTTTCCTGTTTCCGAAGAGTACGTACATCCACTCCGGTGTGTCGTGAAACACTTCTCAGTGTCATCTCCTGTTGCTCACGAACATAAGCAATTCGATTAACCGGTCGATCTGCCTGATCCACTGGCAATGAAAATTTACGTTTGTGACTTTGTGACTTGGACTTTACTTTTGTTCGCTTCATCGAAGCTGGCGCCAAGGCGTCAAGAAGATTAAATTGAAGATCAACAGTTGCCATGGAAGAGGCCTTTCTTATCTATTACGGTTGATCGTTGCCCCGGCTACTAGCGTAAATAGGGTCTAGAAGCCAAAATTGAAAAACCGAAATAATTGCTTACCCCCGTTAGACGCGCTATCGGGCCTGCGCGTTCCATAAAAAAATGAAAAAACGGCATTTCTTTCCCAGTCCGTAAAGCCTTCCTAAATAATGCGTGATATTGGCAATAAAAACTGCAAACGGAGCATCAAAATTAGGGCTTTTCGTTCAGATTGATTCCTGTTAATTATGGTTACAAAATCGACTATACACTTCATAATGAAGAGATTAACAACATTTACCTGCTTGAGCATTCAATGTCTTTAGAAACGAATCCTGACGGCCCAAACTTTTCCCTGAATAACGGATTACTACCTGCCATTGCGCAGGATGCCGACACCGGTAAGGTTTTAATGATGGCTTGGATGAATATCGAAGCGTATCAAGAAACAATTCGAACTGGTCAGGCTGTTTATTTCAGCCGCAGTCGAAACAAGCTTTGGTATAAAGGCGAAGAAAGCGGGCACATTCAAACAGTAGAACAACTTTTGGTGGATTGCGATCGTGACACCATTTTAATGAAGGTACGTCAAAATGGTGCTGCCTGTCATGAAGGTTACTTATCCTGTTTCTTTCAGGAAGTCACTGAAAATGGGTTCAACACGGTCGAACAACGAATTGTTAACCCCGAAGATGTTTACAACAAATAATCAATCCATTGAAGGAAACATGCCATGAGTGCTGATGCCAAAATCGAAGAACTGGGTCTTGAACTACCACCTGCCCCAAAACCGGGCGGAGTTTATAAGCCTGTCGTCATCAGCGGTAATATGTGCTACGTTTCCGGACACGGTCCACTTCGACCTGATGGCACAATGTTTACGGGGCGAGTTGGTGCGGATGTGGATTTGGAATACGGTTATCAATCAGCTCGTCAAACAGGTCTGGCAATTCTCGCCACCTTAAAGGCGAATTTAGGAAGTCTTGATCGAGTCAACAAAGTTGTCAAAACATTGGGCATGGTAAACTGCAGCCCTGACTTCGGAGAACAACCTAAAGTCATTAACGGTTACAGTGACCTGATGGCTGAAGTCTTTGGAGCTGATAACGGTGTGGGAGCTCGAAGTGCCGTCGGTATGGGTGCTCTTCCTGGTAATATCACTACCGAAATTGAAGTCATCTTTGAATTGAATGATGAATAAGCTGTTCGACAGCAATCTTCTTATATACCCTTGAGAGCATTAATGGCCGACGCCCGTAAAATCCTAGTAACCTCCGCATTGCCATATGCAAACGGACCTATTCACATCGGCCACCTGGTCGAGTACATCCAAACTGATATTTGGGTGAAATTCCAAAAGCTTCGTGGTAACGAGTGTATTTATTTGTGCGCCGACGACACACACGGTACAGCGATCATGATGAGCGCTCAGCGAACGGGCTGTACCGAAGAACAATGGATTGCCAAAATATCCGACGAACACCAGCGTGATTTTGCGGGCTTTGGAATCGAGTTTGATAATTACGGCAGTACGAACAGCCCGGAAAATTATGAACTCTGCAAACAGTTCTGGCAGGCGTTTCGAGACTCTGGTCTTGTCAAAGAAGAGGCTGTCACCCAACTTTTCGATGATGAAAAAGGAATATTCCTTGCTGACCGATTCGTCCGCGGAACCTGTCCTAAGTGTGATGCGGCAGAACAGTACGGTGATAGTTGCGATCAATGTGGCGCCACCTATAGTGCTCGGGAAATCATAAATCCCGTCAGCACCCTTTCCGGCACCACACCATCTTTAAAGACTGCCGATCACCTGTTTATCCAAATCGAACAGTTACACGAGTTTCTTGAAGAGTGGACACAGACCGGTGACCATTTGCAAAATGAAATTGCCAATTATCTCAAAGGGCATTTTCTCAACGAGCCGCTGCGANACTGGGATGTTTCACGACCTCAACCCTATTTTGGCTTTGAGATTCCCGATGCTCCCGGCCACTTCTGGTTCGTCTGGTTCGATGCGCCAATTGGCTATATGGCCTCAACAAAACAGTATTGTGATCGCACAGGCGATGATTTCGATAGCTGGTGGAAAAATCCTGCCACTGAAATTCATCACTTTATCGGGAAAGATATCACGTACTTCCATACGCTGTTCTGGCCAGCCATGTTGAAGGTGGCGAACTTTACATTACCAACCAAAATTCATATTCATGGATTCCTGACGGTCGACGGTCGAAAGATGTCCAAACGCGATGGGACATTTGTTAAGGCTGAGACGTTTCTCAAGCACCTCAATCCTGCGGCCCTAAGATATTACTACGCTTCAAAGCTCAACAATCGGGTCGAGGACATAGATCTGAATCTGAAGGAGTTCACAACCAAAGTAAACACGGACCTGGTGGGTAAATTTATCAATCTTGCCAGTCGGACTGCCAAGTTTGTTCAGGACTTAGGTCTATCAGCTGAGTATCCCGAAGACGGAGGATTATTCCAGCAAGGTGTGGATGCAGGCGAGGCGATTGCCGCAGCCTATGAAGCCTGTGATTTCAACCGCGCGATGCGGTTAATCATGGAATTGGCCGACCGCGCCAATCCATATGTTGAAAGCCATGAACCTTGGAATTTGCGAAAGGATCCTGAACGTCAGCAGGAATTACAGGACGTCTGTTCCGTCGCACTGAACCTTTTCCGTCAAATTGCGATCTATCTGCAACCCGTACTTCCGGAAATCGCAGAAAAAACAAGTTCTCTGCTAGGAGAACCAATTAACCATTGGGAACAGGCTGCCACACCGTTAACTGGTTCGCCTGTGTCAAAATTCAAACATATGATGCAACGCATTGAAGAGAAAGACGTAAATGCCATGATTGAAGAATCCAAAGATGAAAATGCAGCGGCAGAATCTGAAGTAAGTTCAACTCAGTACAATGACAGTGCTCAGCCATTAATTGACGAGCCCTTAGCCGAAGAAATTACTTTTGATGAGTTTGCTAAAGTCGATCTGCGCGTAGCTCGGGTTGTTAAAGCTGAACATGTTGAAGAAGCCAATAAGCTTCTGAAGCTGACTTTGAGTCTGGGTGGTGATGAAACTCGACAGGTGTTTGCTGGGATCAAAAAGGCTTACAAACCTGAAGATTTAGAAGGCCGCTTAGTCGTCATGGTTGCCAATTTGGCTCCGCGCAAAATGCGATTTGGCGTAAGTGAGGGGATGATCACGGCAGCCGGCCCCGGTGGCGAAGAAGTGTTCATGTTGAATATTGACGAAGGAGCTCAGCCAGGGCAACGGGTCCACTAAAGTTAACCCTCTGCTTCCGCTGCGCCTAAACGCTTTCCGTCGATAACAACCTCAACCGGCGGGAAGTCTTCTTTTGTCAGATAACTCGTAACCAATGAGGCCGCATCCTGCCCCTTATCGTGCGGACTATCGAATCGTAAGGACGCGTAATCAACACTGTTTTCCTCCTGATACAGGTGCAATGTTTGAGTCGGAAAGGCAAACTGTATGTCCAGATGCTGAGCCACTCGCATGATATCAGTCAAAAGTCGGTGGCGTTCACGCAATTCTGTTGGCCAATCATCACATTCAAAGAACATGTAGAGCAAAATATCGATGCTACTGGCGCTGAGATCATTTACATGCACCTGAAAGTAATCTTTGCGAGTATAAGGATGTCGCCGAATGATTTCACGAATTGCTTCACAAAATGCATCTAACTGCTCGGGAGTCGTATCATACTGAACCCCCAATTTTGTCGTGAATCGACGGAACTCTCGTTTTCCCATATTATCGACCACTGCGGTCGTTAATCGGCTATTGGGCAAAATCATGACCGAATTATAAAACGTTCTAACTCGTGTGCTTCGCATCCCCACATTTTCAACGGTTCCTTCAACGCCATCTGAGACAATCCAATCGCCTATTTCAAATGGACGATCGGCAAGAACTGTCAAGGATCCAAACAGATTACTCAACGTATCCTGAGAAGCAAAAGCAAGGGCCGCACCTCCGATTCCAAGGCCTCCAATTAACGCCGTCACATCCAGCTGGAATACATCGGCGAATAGAACTAACCCGACGCAGATAGCAAATGCCTTGAGCACCTTACGGACAAGAGGAATCAACAGGTCGTCAAATCGGGTTTCCGTGGCTGACGCTTTGCGGCTGATGACAGAGGAAATCCAGTCGATGAGTCGGAACGCTGTCCAGACTGCAGCAACGACCGTAAAGAATTTCAATGCCACGGTGACGATTAATAGGAGACTAAGCGGTAATCCAATACAGAATGCCCCCCAATACCAGACGACCGCCTGTGCTAGCAGTCCAACCGGCTTCCATACCTTTCGCTCCCGTTTATAGTCCTCCGGGGTATCATATTTTTTCTGATCCCGACGAATCCAACGGACAGCAATCGTCAGCAATTTGCAAATACCTAAATCCGCGATGAAACCAAGAAAAATCAGAACCAGGCAACTAATCCACTGGTAGTCTGCTAACAGGAACCTGGTAGATTGTAGCTGCTCCGGAAAAAGCTCACGGAACTCTTGAGCCCACTCTTCATGAAGTTCCATCACAGGGCTTAAACTCAGGCTCTGAACCGACTCTTCCTGCGCTCGAATGGCATTTGGAAAGATCAATAATCCCAATAAAGTAAAGCAAAGGTACAGTTGCTTTAGACATCGCATTGCTATCATCCCCAAAAACATGGCTTGTTATTGGGCAAAGTATAACCGTCATGGTGGATTCGCTGACAGGTTGATTAGCTTTGATGAAGTGTATAGGCCCAGCGAGAGAGGATGGTTTTCCCGAGCACAGCGGTAAAACCAACAATAGCAATGCCCAGCAGTGTCGACAGCAAAATGCTGGCATAGAGCACCTCTACCTGAAAATTCTGAGTGCCCATAAAGATGTAATAACCTAACCCCCGATTATCAATAAAATGCCCGGCCATGTACTCCCCAACCACTGCACCTACTATAGTTAACCCAGCAGAAATTCTGGCACCTGTTAAAAGATAAGGTATGGCATTTGGTAGCTTAAGTTTGAATAACACATCTATCCGACTAGCCTGATAAAGCTGCATCAGTTCCGTCAGTCCGGGATCAACCGTGGTAAGACCGGTCGTGACATTAGTCACAATAGGAAACACGCTAATGACTGTGACGATGACCACAACACTTCCTAATCCGCCGCCGAACCAGATGATTACCAGAGGAGCGATTGCAACGATAGGTACGGTCTGCAACAAAATCATATAGGGGTAGATACACTGTTTAGCCAGCCGGGATGTTGAAAATAGAAGCGCCAGCGTGACACCAAGACAGATAGAAATCGCAAAGCCGCTTAAAGCAGCCTTACCGGTTACCATGGTTGCTGCAATCAATATATCTATCTTCTTCCAGCTCTCCTGAATGATTTCCAGAGGACTTGGAAGGATAAGCCTCTCAATGTCAAACAAACTATCTGCAATTTGCCATAAGGAGAGTACCAGCAGCAAGAAAAATAGCGGCATTAAGATTTGAGAAATACTGCCTCGCATTGTCACATCGCCTCCTGCAGCCGCTGAGTTACCTGATGAACCAAAGAAATATATTCCGCAGAGCCTCGAATTCCCGGCTCTCTCTGGTTTGATAATGAAATTTCCAGATCACTTACGATAGCACCATGATGATTCATGATCAGGATTCGATCACTTAGATAAACCGCTTCCGAAACATTATGAGTCACAAACAACGTGGTTAGGTCATGTTTTGAACAAATCTCGTGGATTAATTGATTAAGTTGTTGTCGCAATAATTCATCGAGTGCCGCAAAAGGCTCATCCATAAACAACACATCAGGTTGTGTGACGAGAGCTCTCGCCATTGACACTCGCATTCGCATTCCACCGGAAAGCTGGCGGGGATACTTCTCGAGATCTTCAATATTCAATCCCACCTGATCAATTGCCTCCAAAACTACAGTGGATGCAGTCCTTAAATCATTTGTTCGACCTGCTCCGCTTAACTCCAGCGGCAACTGGACGTTTTCACGTACCGACCTCCAGGGCATCAGCGTTGGGTCCTGAAAGACAAATGCAGGAGCTTCGAATTCAGTAACCATTCCATCGAATTGGCATGGAATCAGTCCGGCGATCGCCCGTAATAACGTCGACTTTCCACATCCGGAGGGGCCGATAACCGAGCACCATTGCCCATGTGGAATCTGCAACGAAAGATTCCGGAGAATTTCATTTCCACCTAATGTGACATTTAAGGCGATAAGATCGATAATGTTTTTCACGAATTAGACTATCTGAAAAGGGTGACGGTAACTGATTTAATGTTCACCTGCTTTTATAATAGACAACGTCGGACATTTGTTGACAACCAATCACATTGGCAAACCTATTCCCGGATTATTTACTCTATGACTGAGATCTCAGCACTGCCTGCCCGGATAATCGTCCAAGGAACGATCCCGGATTCTTACGATCCGGATTTGCTCGGAGTCATTATCGTCGATCACGGTTCAAGACGAACTGAAAGCAATGCCTATGTCTCAGCCATTACCAGGCTCTTCCAGGAAAAAACAGAAGTGCAGATCGTGGAGCCCGCGCATATGGAATTAGCAACTCCCGATATTGATACGGCATATCAAACCTGCGTTGCCCGAGGCGCAAAATACATCGTGGTACATCCATACTTTCTGGCGCCCGGTCGCCATTGGCATGAGGATATCCCAGAATTAGCCCGAATGGCTGCTCAAAAACATCCCGACACGTGCTGTGTTATCACTCCTCCTCTTGGGATCCATCCCTCGATGATAGACGTGATGGAATCACGCATTATGAACGCTCTTCCTTCCAAAGATCACAGAAATGAATAAGACCTACTCACACTTAACGATACTTTTTTTGGTTTGCTTTGGTGGTTGTCAAAACGATGATTCATCAGTATCCATAGAACAGCCGAAGGACACCCCAGCACCTCTGACAAGAGTAACACTACAGCTTAATTGGTTCCCCGAAGCAGAGCACGGTGGCTATTACGCCGCGCTTGTGCATGGAATTTTCGAGGAGGAAGGGCTTGATGTTGAAATTAGGGGAGGAGGGCCTAATAGCCCCGTTATTCAACAACTAGTCTCCGGCCAGGCAGATTTTATCATCGGCAATGCGGATCAGGTTCTGACAAGCCGGGCTAAAGACTCGAATGCCGTCGCTCTGCTTGCTCCGCTACAAACCAGTCCACGTTGCATTATGGTTCACGAAAGCTCCGGAATCGAAACACTCCATGATCTTAGTAACATGACTCTTGGAATGAGTGCCGGACGAGCCTTTGCGTTGTACATGCAAAAGCATCTCCCTATGGAAAACGTTAAGCTCGTCGGCTATCCCGGTAGTCCGGCCATATTTCTAAATGATGAAAGTTTTGGACAACAAGCTTATGTTTTTAGCGAGCCGTTCGTCGCCAAACAATCCGGTGGTGACCCCAAAGTCCTGATGGTCTCGGACCTCGGTTACAATCCCTACACAAGCTTGCTGATTACCACACAGAAGAATCTTACTGAAAATAGAGATCTGATTGACCGGATGGTGCGAGCTAGCAGGAAAGGGTGGATCAAGTACCTCCAGAGCCCGGCCGACACAAATAAACATCTCCACGCACTTAATGAAGAGATGGGATTGGATATTCTGGCATTTGGGGCTGAAACGCTTCGAAATCTTTGCCTACCTGAGAACATGCCCGAAGAACAGCTCGGGCAAATGACGGCAGACCGATGGCAACAACTCAGAGATCAACTCATTGAAATTGAACTTATTGATGAAACTGTGGATGCCAATTCCGCTTTCATCAAATGACTTGTCTGAACGATATCCCTGGCGAATTTGAATTGCTTGGATTCATTCTGAATTATGAGTTATTATCATAATAGTGACTTACCTTAATTTCGGAACATATGTATGAACTCTATCTACCTCATCGCTGCCTCCAATCCAATCCAAATTGCTGGTCTGGCATTGATAGTGATCCTGATGCTCGGACTCCTATTTATCGCCCTGAAATACGGGTCCTTATGGTGGGAAGGCTGGAATTGTGGTGCTCAGATTGGCTTGGTAGAGCTCGTAATCATGGGGCTTAGGCAGGTCAATCAAAAGGCAATCATGAAGGCCAAAATTAAGGCCGTGCAAGCTCAGCTAAAAACGGAAAGAGATCTGGTGAAAGGTTCTGTCATTGACGGATCCTTCGTAACAACAAACCGGTTGGAGGCTCACTATCTGGCTGGCGGAAATGTTGGAAATATCATTGAGGCTTTGGTGGCATCTAAGAATGCGGGAATATTACTTGAATTTGATCAAGCGGCAGCCATCGACCTAGCAGGCCGCGATGTTGTGGAAGCTGTAAGAACCAGCGTTGATCCGAAGGTTATTAGCTGTCCTGACCCTCAACGTAGTGGCAAAGAATACCTCAGTGCGGTTGCCAAAGACGGCGTGGAACTTAAAGTTCACGCCCAGGTAACAGTACGCACGAATCTGGAACAGTTGATTGGTGGAGCAACCGAAGAGACTATTATTGCCCGTGTTGGTGAAAGTATTATCTCCGCCATTGGTTCAGCCAACAAACACTCCGATGTACTCCAAAATCCGGGCATGATTACCAAAGCCGTTTTAGAACGCGGATTGGATTCGCAAACCGCATTTGAAATAGTCTCAATCGATATTGCCGGCGCCGTTGTAGGTGAAAACATCGGTTCACGATTACAAGTGGATCAGGCAGAAGCTGACACACGAGTCGCCCGAGCCAAAGCAGAACAACGTCGTGCTGAAGCGATTGCGGTAGAACAGGAACAAAAGGCCGAAGTGGTTGGAAATCAGGCCAATCTCATTCAGGCAGAAGCCGAAATTCCCAAGGCCATGGCCGAAGCATTTCGTACTGGAAATATTGAAACTTAAGGTAAATAAAGTGCCCACTCTAAGAAAACTCGTTCTGGCAGCTTGCTGCTCTCTTCTTTATGTAACTATGACACACGGCAGCGAATTGACGGACTCTCAACAAAAGTTGCTTAAAATATTTCGTAGTGAATTTGTCTTGATCACCCCGGGCAAAGGAAAGTTTCCTAAGTCTTTTGAAATGGGTGGAGCGACACCAGCTGAATCACCTAGGCATCGAGTCGACTTTGATTACTCATTCTTCGTCGCAAAATACGAAGTTCCACAAAATCTGTGGGAAGCTGTGATGGGTAATAATCCTTCACGCTGGAAAGGGCCTCGCAATTCTGTCGAAGAATTAACCTTTGCGGAGGCTCAAAAGTTCTGCAAGACAGCCACTGATATGATGCGAGCGGCCGGCATCATTCATAAGAATCAGCAAATTCGACTCCCGTCAGAATCCGAATGGGAGTACTTTGCCCGAGCCGGAACAACAACGGCATATAGTTTTGGTGATGATGAAAAGCTGTTGGGAGATTTTGGATGGTTCACTGGTAACGCTGCTGGCAATGATCCCCCGGTTGGCGTAAAAAAACCCAATGCCTGGGGGCTATACGACATTCACGGTTATCTGTGGGAATGGTGTACGGATACCGGAAGCGATTCTTACGAGTCGGCTCCTAATGACGGTTCGGCCCAGATCAAACAAAATGCGAAAACCCGTGTGCTCCGCGGGGGAAGCTGGAAAGATAAGGCTGATAAGCTTACAAGTAGCTATCGATATATTGTTCCGGCTGATTTAACAGATGATGCTGTCGGCCTGCGATGCATCCTCACAACAAAATAACCTTCCCATCATACTTCCATCGGTTCTTGGCATGGCTCATCCAACACGACGAACCTTTTTTTAATACCTCGGAGCTCATGCCAATGTCTTTAAGACAATCTCTTTCCGGACTGGCACTCATTGTTGTTTTTTCGACTCTGATTTTCCTCAATAATCAGCGAACACAGGACGCTCACCAGAAGCCCGGTAATACACAAACGGAAACGACCCAAGCGAGCTCTACCGAACAGGCTGACAATTCTTCTCCAGCCACCGTTGAATCCAGATTGGTATCAGGTAGCGAGGAATCTGAAGAACCCGGGCCAAACGAAGTTGAACTCTACGGCGAGAATTCCATCGACACCAGTGTCATTCTCGACGAATTTGAAATTGCGATTTGGATGAATGCCCGAAGGCTACTAGAGTCTGATGTAGTTGAAAGATTTTTGACCCTTGCATCAGAGGATGCTCCAACAGGAACCGATCCATTGACATCTCTGGAACGGGATTTAGGTGTAGATCCATCCTTGATTGAAAGTGCGCTCTTTCTAGCAGCAATACCAGATCTTCCTGACACACCTTCGGCGGAGCAATACAGAGAAGAGATAGAAGTTATAGAGGGATTACAAGACCAGAATGAGGGCGACATCGAAGGTGATTTTGCGTTGCCCGTAGACACCCAAACTCAGGCATACACTGACGACTCGGCTCCTTCTCAACCAGATATCATTGATCCTCCGGTCACTTCTGCTGAACCCGAAGTAGAATACGGAGCTGTTATCAGCTTCACCAAAGCGGTTGATCTATCCGGCGTGGCTGAAAAAATCACGACGAGCCGAAACTTTGATTATGTTGACAATCAGCTGATTTCAAATCACATCGCAGGTACAGAAGCCGACTATAACGGCAAAACCTATATTCGTGGAGCAAACGGAAAACCATCCGTCTTTATCAAAGATGATAAAACATTGCTTGTTGCCAGTGAGGAACAACTGCACGCCATGATGATCGGCCAAGGGGGGGGGAATGATCTGGCTGCCATGGTTGGGAAGATTGAGGGAGATAACACATTTGTATTTGCGGCAAATGTTGAAGAATCGCCGGCAGCACTTTCTAAGGTCAACTTAAAAGGCATGGGTATGGCTGGTCAATTTTTGCAGGTCCTTGAGCTTGCCAAGAAAGCAGAAACCTTTTTGCTGGCTATTAACCCGGACAGCGATACGCCGATCTATCTACAACTAGCTGGCAGGGAAGAAAAGGATTCGAAGGACATCTTCCTACAATTGAATTCGTTAGCGACGCTGGCGAAAGTCATGCTTCCTGCTCAGGTTCAACAGTCTCAGTCAAATCCTAACGTGGATGAAGCCACGTTAGGTGCGTTAACGGCGGCAACAGAACTGGCAAAAAACCTCTCAGTGAAAAACGATAACAACATTGTAAAGGTGACGCTAACCTGGAATACAACTCTTAGAAATCAATTGTTAAACTTAGTAACCGTCGCCGCTGGAAATGCTCGTAGTGCGGCCCGAAAAGCCCAAAGCAATAACAATATGAAGCAAATCGGGCTTGCCATCTATAACTACGAATTCACTTATGAGAATTTTCCCGCTGGGGAAAAAGATAATATTAAATATGCTGATGGAAAGCCACTTTTGAGCTGGCGAGTACATATACTCCCCTTCATTGAGCAGCAGGCTTTGTATGATCAATTCAAATTGGATCAACCATGGAACAGTGAGCACAACATCAAGCTGCTGGATCAAATGCCACTCATCTACAAGCATCCTGAATATGAAGAGCTTGAGAACAAAACCGTCTACCGCGTTCCGTCCAGCGATGGATCGGTACTCGGTGAGCATAAGCTAATAGGAATAGAAGACGTTACTGACGGTACGTCATCAACTGCAATGGTGCTCGCCGTCGGCCCCGATAAGGCCATTGAATGGACCAAGCCCGGGCCACTGCCCATCGATGTAGACGACGTTACCTCATCGTTTGGTACCCTACAGAAAGTCATCATTGTTTTATTCGCGGATGGTGCGGTCCGGGATATTCCACTTTCTATGGAGAACGACGACTGGCTTAAGCTCTTAAATCGTCACGACGGTGAAGTGTTAGAGTTGTCACGCTAGGCGATCTCTACTTCTTTGCATTGATTGCGAAATTAAGTATCCGCACGGCCGAACCCTGACTCTTTGCATCCCGAGGCTGGCGAATACGCACCCTGACAGTGTGCCAGCCAGACATCAGGCCTTCGGCAAGCATTACAGTGCGTGGATAGTGCAGGCCGGCGCTGTGACGATGATAGAGGTTTACACTTCGCGAATTCTCATGCTCATCTATATACACTTCCAATACACCGGCATCTGGCCCAGCTAATACATAGGCACCTAGTGATGTACCTTCAAACGTATATTTAAATTCACTATGTGGTTTTTCTGCGTGTAGTAACTTCAGACCAGCAAATTGCGATCTAAAGCTACCCTTAATGCTTTTCCAATCCGGAATCGATACCTGCCAGTTTTCGTCATAGCGGGCAGTGGCAGGTTCATTAAGTTGACCCCAAATATAACTCGCCTGGTCTAGGGATTTAGTCGGCAATGGATGTTTTATTAGTTTGTCGATTGGTTTGGTCCATGCGTGTTCGAGTAGTTTGGCAATCATTGCTGTGCAAATCGCATTTCCGTAAGGCTTTGGGTGAACCCCTCCATATAAAGCCCAGGTTGTCTTGTCATCATCAATCAGTTGGACGAGTTCCCGGCAAAGATTGACGGTCGAAACCTGATAATGCTCACAGACTTTGTTGTGTGCAGCAATCGGAATGGGTTCCTCGCCTTTCCTCATTGTTTCCATCATGCTCAAGTTGGCGAAATGTGTAACAACAATATCTGCGTTCGGATTATGTCTTCGAATCTGAGCGATCAATCCTTCCATGCCACGAATTGCATGTATCTCATCATGCTGGGCATCCTGATCATCATTAACTGCGAATTCTACAAAAATGAGGTCTACATCACCATGAGTGAGAACATCGCGAGTTAAGCGATGGGCTCCAGTGGTCGAACAGGTAGAAGATATCCCGGCATTGGTAAACTGAAACTCCGTTTTAGGGTATCTCTGCTGGAGTAGCTTGCACACCATCGGACGATACCCGTTCATGTAGGTGATGCTACCACCAATAAAAGCAACATGACCTTTACCAGCCTGTTCAAACACAAGTTTACAATTGGAGAGGGTTCCTCTTAGATGAATGTTTGAGGCGGATATATCCGGGATCTCCTGTGCAACCGCTGTCGAGATCATGCTAGCCAATAATAGGTATATCGCCATCTGGCTGTATAGAAATCGCATTAGGCAATGATATCCTCTACAACCTTCGCGTCTGCATTGACGGTCAATTTCTGTTCCTGCCCGTTATGTAGATAAAAGAGCTCTTTATGATCGATTCCAAACAACTTAAAGATCGTAGCCTGATAATCATTAGGTCGCACAATGTTTTCCGCTGCCTTGTGGCCAACTTCGTCTGATTCCCCGTAAGTCATGCCCGGCTTGATACCGCCACCAGCCAACCAGGTGCTAAACCCTTGCCCATTATGGTCACGCCCGCCAGTCTTAGGATCACCCTCCACGACAGGTAAGCGACCAATTTCGCCTCCCCAGTGTACCAGCACTTCGTCAAGCATTCCTCGTTGTTTAAGGTCTTTAACGAGTCCCGCAGACGGCTTATCTGTTTTCTTACAGGCACTAGGCAGGGACGTGTGCAGTGAATTGTGGTTATCCCACGGCTGACCTGCATGGAATAGCTGGACGAACCGCACACCCCGTTCTACTAACCGGCGGGCGATCAGGCAGCGTGTTCCGTATTCACGGGTTTTTTCTTCATCGATCCCATAAAGCTTATGTGTAGCTTCGGTTTCTTGAGAAATATCCAATGCTTCGCGAGCGGCATCCTGCATGCGAGCAGCCAGTTCATAGCTCGCGATTCGCGCATCTAATTCATGCTCCCCCGGATGCTTTTCGGCATGCCGACGATTTAACTTACCCAGAAAGCTAAGATTTGAATTCTGAATGTTGCCACGAAGATGCTCCGGAGCATCAAGATTAAGGATGCGTGGCTCTTTGGGGCGAAGTACGGTTCCCTGATAAACGGATGGCATCCAGCCATTGGACCAATTGTGGGTTGAATCGACCGGGTGCCCTCCGGGATCGGTAAGTACCATATAAGCCGGCAGATTCTGCGTTTCACTGCCTAACGCATACGTCACCCAACTACCCAAAGCAGGGCGTCCTGTAACTCCGGCAATTCCAGCATTCATGTATCGAATGGAAACTTCATGTCCGTTAAAACCGGTGTGCATCGATCGAATCAGACAGATGTCATCTGCGATAGAACCCATATGAGGTATTAATTCAGACATTTCCGTGCCTGCCTCACCATGCTTGCGAAACTTGAAGGGTGTGCCTTTCAAGACCTTTGTCGCGCGTTTGATGAAGCTAAACCCGATATCGCCATCATAAGTTTTACCGTTTAGGCGAGTCAGTTCCGGTTTTGGATCGAACAAATCCATATGAGACGGGCCGCCGTGTTGGAACAGAGAGATCATGGCTTTGGCGCGAGGCTCAAAATGAGGCTGTTTAGCCGTTAGATCAAATGTCTGAGGTTCCAGTTTTACATTACGAGGAACACCGAGTAACTTTTCGTCTTTCAGCAACGATGCTAAAGCAACCATACCGAGGCCCATTGCATTTTCACGCAAAAACCCTCGACGAGTGAAATCTGTGGGATGCCCATACTTGGTCATATTCTTATTCCATATAAAGGAACTGGTTGGACGTCAGCAAGGCCTGACAGTAATTCGTCATCGCCTGCCTAAAAGGTGATTTATTTTTAGCGGCTATCAGTAAGACAACCTGCTGTTCTATAAAGTCGATCGACAGCTGAACTTCCTCTCTGGCCGGCGTTCGTCCATAAGCCAGCTGCCAACCATAAGCAATCTGTTCTGCAATGGTCGCATTTAATTCATAGGCATTTTTGCCTAGCGGTCCATGAAATTCTTTATCGGAAACCCAGGTTATCGCCGAATCCGTTTCCAGTTGAGTAATCGTATACACATTTGAAAACGAGTCCGACGTATGGTTTTCAATCATGTCCACAATCGCATCGATTGTTTCACCGGCTTCAACAGCGACGGTCACATCGTAGTCCACACCACCGGTCTTTGCAGTCCACTGGCCCAATTGGCCGGATCCACTACTGTATAGCGTTAGCCTTACTCCGTCACCGTTGGCCGAAGGGTGATGAAGATGACCCTTGATTTGCACTTTCCCGGAAACAGGAGACGTCCAGCGCCGAATCGGACTGAACCCCTCTGACGATGTATGCCCGGAGGTTTTATTGAGAAATGAATAACCTAGTTTTTCATCCGGCACCTTTTCTCCACCTTTCCAGGTATCACTACCGAAAAATGGAAAATGGGTAAAGCTGATCTGCGCCAATTCTCCTTCAGCTGCTTCACCAATTTCTCCGTATCCGAAGGACCAGGGGTCGACATTATTGAATGCATTTTCCGGCAAGACTACATCCAATCCTTCCAACGTCACCGAATCCACTTTGCCCTGAGACTCCTGATTCAATCGCGAAGCGAAAAAGTCAGCATAGCGGAGAATAAAATCACTATTCATCAACATCAAAGACTGAGTCGCCACAGTCGAATTGTCGCGCTTAGTACAGTTGATCTCCATGGCTGGAGCATCGAATGCTTTTAGCAATGTGATTGGTTCAGTACGCTTCATTTGCAAATACACACTACGACGCTGAACATCACCATCGATGATGATCTGTCCGGATGTGTCTTTACCAACCATCACCGGGGCACCGAAGGCTGTTTTATCAAGCTTGCCACTCACTTCCAGAATCGAATCGCGGATTGCCTCAGCATCAAGACGTTTGACGGGAAAATGTGAGTACAACTGATTGCCACCATCCACTTGATCTGCTTCCCGAGTCCGGGTCGACTGTTGCATATAAACCGCTGATGTCATGATGACTCGATGCAGGTGCTTGAGACTCCAGCCTTTAGCCATAAACTCGTCTGCCAGCCAATCTAATACTTCCGGTTGCGTTGGCAATGAACCCAATCGCCCGAATTCGCCCGGAGTATCGACAATACCTGTACCGAAGTGATGCATCCAAAATCGATTGACTAATACACGGGCTACCAGGGGATGCCGACCACTGGTAAGCCAGCGAGCATATTGGAGACGACGACCAGTAGTTTGAGCGTCTGCCGGATTGTCCTTTATCTGAAACGGGCTGTCCGCTGGAGCGGCGACGGTTAACCCACCGGGAGCCACTTCGTGCTGGGGCTGACGATAGTCACCTCGATAAAACAAAAGAGTCGGATCAACTTCCGGATTTTGTTTTGTCAGAGCGCGGATATATTCGTGCACAGGTTTAGTGGCCCGAACCGCTGCAATTTCACCATCTAACTTTTTCAGTTCATCAGCATGGCCTTGGTTGTATTGATAAAGTACACCCGGACTAAGATTACCAATATTCGGGTTAGTCGCAAGAAGTGCTTTCTGTTCCTCTGTCCGCTTGTCTCCGGCAGTCCTGTAAGCCGTTTCCAGTGGTTCGCGTAATGACTCATCCACCTTCTCAAGCTCTGCCTTTAACGCCAGATCCATGTATTCTTTTTGCTTGGCATTTCGTGCTGTTGCCATTTCCTGAGCTTTGGTTTCGATTTCCGCCGCCTTTGCGTGATCTTCATCGGTGTAAAGTGACACGGCGCGATTGCCTGGCACTTTCCATCGTTTGGGATTAAGCGTTGGCTCAAACACGGCTCGCAGTCGATAGTAATCTTCTTGAGAAATCGGATCGTAACGATGGTCATGACACTGAGCACATCCGACAGACATACCCAGTAACCCGGTCGACACAATTTTCACCGTATCAATCACCACCTGATTACGCTTCTCTTCGTTATTGGCCTGTCCTGTGCCATCTGCTGCCATCAGCAGGTAGCCTGTCGCTGTCAGTTTGTCTATTTCCTGGTCAGTCATATTCTTATAAGGGGGATCTACCAATTCATCGCCAGCCAACTGCCATGTAATAAACTGGTCAAACGGCATATCGTTTCCTATGGCTTTGATCACCCAATCTCGATATTTATATGCCCACTGCCGGTTGGCATCATTGTTACTGGATCCTTCGGAGTCGGCATAACCAGCTACATCGAGCCAGTGACGCCCCCATCGTTCACCGTAATGAGGACTTTGCAGCAATCGATCAATCACCGTTTCCCAAGCTGCCTGACTATCATCTTTCAAAAATGCGCTCAATTCGTCGGTGGTCGGGGGGAGTCCAGTCAACGCAAGTGTTGCCCTGCGTAGCAGAGTTGCCTTATCTGCTTGCGGCGCAAAGGACAGGTTATGTTTTTCCATTCTTGCTAGCAAGAATGCATCAACAGGAGTTCTCACTCTGTCAGTATTCTGAACGACAGGAACAGGTGGTCGCTGGATCGGCTGGAAGGCCCAGTATGATCGTTCTTCAAGAGTGATTCCGAGACCAGGGCCAATCGTTGAAGGCTCGGGTCGCGCCGTCTTAGCACCCTGCTGGATCCACTGACGAATCGTCGCAATCTGACCGTCTGGTACGCGGTGAGTCCCTGGCGGCATCTCACCATTTACAATTCTCTCCAGAAGATAGCTTTCGTCCGGCTTCCCTTTAACCAAAGCCGGTCCAAGCTCTCCACCCTTTTCCATCAAACGTACAAGTCGGAGATCCAGTTCGCCTTTCACCTGCTTTTCCGCACCATGGCAATCGTAGCAATGGGCTCGGAAGATGGGACGAATGTGTTTCTCAAATGTCAATTCATCAACGGCAGTGGAAACTGCAGGAAGAAACAGAATAAGAGTCACCGGTATTAAGAAATGACGCATGTTCATGGACTATCGGCGGGGGGATAGGAGGTGGGATTAAGTGTAAGTCTTCACACCTTCTATTCTAAGTCAAAACTCATGATTTCGCATGTCTGAATAGCCTTTCGAACCACCCCATCAAGGGACGTTTTAAGACAAAAAATCCCCACTGGTCCTCTTTTGTGAAGCTCGGTGGGGAATTAAATCTCTATGAGTACTACCGTTTATTTTCCTCGATGGTCCCAGTGTTTATAGAGTAACTCGGTTAACTCCTTCACAATTTCCGGATTGGAGCCTGCGCGATTATCAGTTTCGGCTGGATCAACTCGGAGGTTATAAAGCTGCGGACCCGAATCTAACTCAGGATGGGACCATTTATAACGATTTACGACGCCATCATAAGACATCAACAACTTCCAATCGCCTTTAATCACATATCGATATAACAAGGTCCTAGTAAGGTCATCAAGGTCTGCAATGTCATGGGCATAGGATTCCCCGAACAAAGCCTGATGAGCAGCCGTACGACCCTGGGCTACATCCACCAGGTTTTTTCCAAACATATTGTCTTTCTTTTTCAGACCAGCCAGTTCCAATATGGTGGGAGCAATATCTATCGAGCTAACCAACTGACTTCTGTTTCCGGGACGAACCTGACCTGGCCAACGCACCATAATGGGGGTGCGAATACCCCCTTCATTAGCCGATTGTTTGGATTTCGGTGCATAAGACGATCGCCAGGCGGGGCCAAGGTCCATCTCGGGAGTACGCTGGATCCATCCATTGTCTGTCACATAAATCACAACCGTATTTTTTCTCAAGCCTTCGTCATCAATGATGTCCAGTAGTTGTCCACAAGTTTCATCAAACCACTCACACATGGCATAATATTTCGCCAACTGGAGAGGACGACCTTCGGCTGTGTACTTCGTAAGGAATCTTTCTGGTGGGTTGTGAGGGGTATGTGGAAGGAACGGAGCGTACCAAACAAAAAATGGCTTCTGCTGACTCTTAGCTTCTTTAATAAAGTCGTGAACAGGATCCAATCCCTGACGCCCGATCTGTAAGCCAACATCTCCATGTCGCCCGCCGCGTTTAGGATCTCCATGTGTCATCCCGTGGGTGAAACCACCTCGGGAATAATGGCCCTCCCACCATTTTCCGCTCTGATGGCTAAGATAGCCTTTCTCCTGCAACATACGTGGCACGGTGTCGATGCGATCTATGTTGGCGATTAACTGATTTCTCAATTCCTGATACGCACCGGGCTTTGCGTTAGGACCAAGCGGTGTAGGATCATTACCGGTAATTTGATGGTGTCGGGGATAGAGCCCTGAAACGAGTGTTGCTAACGAGCTTCGACAAAGAGCCTGGGGTACATAGCCACGCGTAAACGTCGCGCTCTCCCGCGCAAGCTGGTCAAGTCGCGGAGTCTTAATCACAGGATGAGCCATGAAGCTGTAATCCGTCCATGCCTGATCGTCCGAAATGATCAGCACGACGTTGGGATTCTCTGGCAGCTTTGGCTGTGGTTTAGCCTTCACAGCGGGTAACGGAGGAGCCGGTTTTGCCTGCCGTTTTTGTTTGGCTTCTTCTGCCTTTTGACGTAGATAGTTATTCGTCGGCATCAACTCATAGCTGTATTCGCCGCCGTATGAATTACGTAAATCCACGCATCGATCTCGCATTTTCTCCAGCTGGGATTTGTACTTAGGATCGCTTGCCAGGTTGGTTAGCTGGTCGGGGTCAGACTCCAGATCATGAAGAAACTCAAACTCATCTTGAAAGTAATTAGCATAGACCCACCGCTGATCACGGACGCCTTCCCATTTTGGAATTCGTCCGGGCACGTCCATAAGATGCTCACAGAAAAAGTCTGTTCGCCATTTCTGGGGATTGTTTCCTGATACCAGGCCGCTTAAATCTTCGCCCTGATATTGTTCCGGCAAATCGACTCCCGCTGCGCCAACAAACGTACTTGCCAAATCAAGATTAAGAACCACTTCGTCACGGACTTGCCCTTTAGCCTTCTCATCAACGCGAGGATCTGAAATGATCAACGGCACCCGCAATGACTCTTCATAATGAGACCATTTACCAGCAAAGCCTCGCTGAGCCATATAGTAGCCATTGTCTCCTGTGTAGACGACAATCGTATTGTCAGACAGCCCAAGTTCTTCCAACTTAGCAATAACTCGGCCAACGACATGATCGATGCCACTAAGCATGCGATAGTAAGATCGAATATTCTTCTCGTACTTTTCCTTCGTATCCCAACGCCAAAAGAACCGTTCTCGATTGAGGCTCTCACGCAAAAACTCCGGCTGGCTCGCAAAAATGGCCGGATCACTCAGGCGAGGCGAGGGAATGACGATGTCTTCATACATTCCATCCATGACTTTTGGCCAGGGAAAATGGTCCACCTTATCGCCATCTTCAGCATGAGTCGCATTGAAGCTGACTGAAAGCATAAACGGTTCATTCCGGTTTTCCTGTATAAATTCAATGGCTGCATCACCAGACAATTGAGTTGTATGTCGCAAGGTGCCGTCTGGCTGTTTCTTAAAATACTTGTTCCGGTTTATTGGGCGAAAGAAATCGAATGCCTGATTAGTACCACCGGTGAATCCTACCCCAAACTTCCCAACAAATCCGGTTTTATAACCTGCCTGCTTGATCACAACAGGATACGAATTCGTCACAAACTCCCGAGCAATTGCCGGAGTCCCAAACGTGAAGTGATGGCTTCGTTCGACCATTCCCGTAAAGATTGTTGCCCGACTAGAAGCACAAATTGATGTTGTTACGAATGCATTGGTAAAACGTGTTCCCCGTGCCGCAAGCTTGTCCAGATTGGGCGTTTTTACAAACGGGTGACCATAACATCCTAGTTGATCGTTACGTTGATCGTCCGCCAGAAAAAACACAATGTTAGGCCGGTCAGCATCTGTTGCCTGCGCCGCGTCAGCGGCCATAACAAATAAACTGAGGATGCACAAAAGGACTGGTCGCGAATAATTAGTCATGATTGATTAGCTTCTTTCGCCAAAGCAATATTTAAAATTGAGAGAAAATAAAAAGACACTCGCCCGTTCCTGGTGAACCCAACAACAGCGAGTGCCATCTACCCCTAGATTCTGTTTTAGCTAATGGTCAGTCGTGCTTTCCAGTCTCCATGATATTCGCGTTGCCACAACGCCATGGCTTCTTTGTCATCTTTAATATGACCATTGCTTGTATCACATGTCAGGATTCGGCCTACACGCTGAGAGATATTTCCAAGATGACAAAGCAACGTACTGCGATGTCCTATTTCTATTTCCGCATTCAGACTTTTCGGATCGTCGGCACGAATGGCTTTGATGAGATTATCAATATGCTCTGGCTGCCCCTGACCACCGGAGACTCGTTTTACCTCTTTATTGCCACGATCGTAAACAACATAGCCTCCTCCGCCAAGAAACTCGACCATACCATTATCACCAAACACTTTGACGAACCCGGAACCATTTCGGTTACAGCTACTGCCGTGCCAGGTAATCTGAGTTTCATTATCAAACTCGAATGAAACAATCTGAGTATCAGGGGTTTCCTGATCATCATCGAAATAATACCGGCCACCCGTGGAACTAACGGTCGTTGGAAATTCCACTTGCAATGCCCATCGAGCAATGTCCAGCGAGTGAATTCCGTTATTGCCTAGTTCACCGTTTCCATAAAACCAACGCCAATGCCAGTTATAGTGGACCAAATTATCAATATATTCCCGACGGGGAATCGGGCCCTGCCATCTTTCGTAATCGAGATATTCCGGTACTTCTGATGGCTTGCCTGAGCCAATGGAACCTCTGGCACTAAAGTAGATACAACGAGCCGAGTGAACCGTACCAATACCGCCGCCATGAATAAAATCTATCGCTTCGCGATAAGTCGGAGCACTCCGTCGCTGCGTTCCAATCTGAACGCAAACATTGTTCTTTCGAGCCGCTGCAATTTGCATTTCACCCTCCCATGGGTTTTGACAGCAAGGCTTTTCAACGTAGACGTGTTTACCTGCTTCTGCTGCCACAATCGTGGCTGGAGCATGCCAGTGGTTCGGCGCCGCACAGGCGACGATGTCGACTTCGTCGTCTTCGACAAAAGTTTCCCAGGTAGTTATCGCCTGAGGCCGATATCCAACTTTGCCTTCCAATTCATCGGCAGCACGTTCAGCACGAGTTTTATCCACATCGCATACGTATTTTATGACGCAATCGGCGTGCTTAGAGAATGTATCCGCCAAACTACGTCCACGGCTCATACCCATCACCGCAACAACCAGTTTTTTATTCTGTGTGTTAGCCGAGACCGTCGGCGTCACCGTTGTCGCCACAGCAGCGGTCGCTGCTCCGGCTGCGATAAATTCACGACGTTTTACATTTTGTTTTTGCGCATCATCAGACATAGCATACCTCTAAGGAATGAATTGGTTACCGGACTTTCAATTCACAAACGTCCGACTTTAGCCCATCAACTCTCGCATCGGAGTTGGGTCGCTTACCAAGTGGGTAGGACGACCTTGAGGCGTATATAGAATTTTACCCGGGTCGATGCCGAGTTTCGAGTAAACAGTCGCAACAAAATTCTCTGGACTCTTCACATTTTCGATTGCTGAGTATCCTTTGCGATCCGTTGCTCCCACAACCACTCCTCCCGGAGTACCACCACCGGCGATTAATACGCTCATCGCATTGGCCCAGTGATCACGACCAGGTGTCGTTTGGCCCGAAAGCGTAGAAATTTTTGGAGTACGTCCAAACTCGCCTAATGCCAGAACTAAAGTATCTTCCAGCATGCCACGTTCATCTAGATCTGTGATTAACGCTGCAACACTCTGATCCCAACTTGGAAGGCGGGTCTTACAGGTTCCGAAAATATTACTGTGGTGATCCCAACCGCCGTCGTACACGGTAACAAAGGGCACGCCTGATTCGACTAGCCGACGGGCTAGTAGGCACCGTTGACCAAACGAGTTGCGATAATACTTGTCCCGAATATCATCCGACTCCTGAGAGATGTCGAAGGCTTGCTGAGCTTCCGGAGATAAGACCAGATTCATTCCCTGCTCATAATACTCGTCAATGGCAATAGCCGGATCACCTGCTGCCTTCTCATTGAATCGTTTCATGCGGTCGAGCAAACTACGCACATTCGATTTGGATTTGAACTGACCGTCGGTTAGCCCGCCCGGAATAGCAACATCCCTTACACGAAAATTACTTCCATTTGGATCGTCACCAACCACGAACGGAGCGTGGTTCGCTCCCAGAAAGTTAGGACCTCCACTTCAGGACATACGAGGCATGGAGAAGTAATTAGGCAGAGCTGTCTTTGTTCCCAACTCGTGACTAACCACGCTACCCATACTGGGGTGAAAACTGACAAAAGCACCACAGCCAACCGGAATACGAGGAGGCGATCCGGTCATCATGTAATGATTACCAGCGCCATGATTCCCCTGGTTATGCCGAATCGAACGAATCATCGCAAATTTGTCACTGATCGCTGCCAGCTTAGTCATGTGTTCGGAATAGTGAATCCCAGGATTGGTCGTCTGGCATGTTCCGAACTCGCCACGAATCTCGGCGGGAGCTTCCGGCTTGGGGTCAAACATTTCAAAGTGCGTCGGGCCTCCGTCCATCCAAATCAGAATACAACGCTTGGCTGTACCGATTGCCGGACTCCCCTCGTTAGCCTGAGCTTTCAATCGTAGAGAATCGGTCAGGCTAAGCCCGGCTCCGAACATTCCTCCTAAACCCAGCTTCAACGTATGACGTCGGGTAATACCTTCACAATTTGAATATTTCATTGTTCGTTTTTCTCTAAAAACAATTACCTAATACTCTTACCTAAATAATACCCCACAGACGAAACGTGAGGAATACAAATCAAGGCACGAGATCTACCTTATCTTCTGCCGTATGTATGCCTTTGCCATCACGTAGCGTTGCACGCAATACTATAGGAGCATTTAATACTATATTTTCAGTATCGGCGAAGTGAATCTCGATCACTCCCTCATTTTGACCTGCCGGAACCGAGATAGGGGTCGCAGACACCCCTTTCAGGTGGTTTGGCATGATTATTTCGACTAGAACATCCCCTTTGAGCTGCCCACGATTCACGGTAAACGGAAGCCTCTGTCGTTGTCCTGCCCGATATTGCACCGACTCAATCGTACTAGTGATCGAGGATAAGGAAGGAGAAACAAAGCATATGATTTGGTCATTCTGAGCTCCGGAGGAATGGCTTACCCGATGCTGCGACCCATCATGGTCGGTGATGATCGCTGAGCCGCAAACTACCATACGAGCCGTGCGTCCGGGCTGCATCCATGGAGCTAGCTGAATTGCATATCGATATTGTTTTGCGCCGGCTGGGACTATCACTTTAGAGCCAGTCACTCCTTGAAGATGGCGAATTTGTTTATCAGCCATCGAGATTTCAATTGGACCTTCGTAACCGGTTCGTTCGATATACAACGTTTTCTCAAACGTCGATCCGCGGTGAGCATAGTTGGTATCAAATGTTCCAAACAACTTGAACGGCGTGGGAATCGCGACTGCCAGTTTTAATTCCCTGAACCCGTTCCAGTCTGCCGTTGCTGACAACTTCAGGTCAGTTTCAAGAGCGTCATCATCGCCACTGCGAACAACGGCCCCGGTCACTGTTAAGTCATATGTGGCAATCTTTACTTTGTCGTCACACTTAAGAGTTACATCCGTCTCATTCTTGCCTTTAGGAATCTTAGCCCCCTCGACCGTGACACCTGAAGGTAGACCCTGAATGTCGAGCGCAATTTCTTCGTCAAGCTGACCTAATCGCTCGGCGGTAACTTTAAACTTTACCGTCTGCTCCCGAACCAACGTGAGTTCGCTGCCAGACAATGACAACCTAAAACTTGGTATAGCAGGCGGTTCGGATGCAGTTAAACGATAACCGAAATTTTCTCCTCCACGGCTGGCAAAACGTTCCGACACAACCAGTTTATACACTCCATCTTCTTTAAAGGTGAATGAAAAAAAGGAGTCGGTGACACCTTTGGTTACGTCGTCATTGCTAGTCAGAAGTTTCCCATCGGAGTCGAACAATTCCAGCACTGAGTCCAGACTCGAACCAAATTCGGCGGCGCGAAGATCAAAGTTGATCGACTTTCCTGCGACACCCTGAACAGCCCATTCATCTCGCTGTGCCGGCTCTTCAATACGCCCGTTTAACACCGCCGGAAAAGGAATCACCGGCAGCGATTCAAGTTCGTCCCGGAGTTCGGAATACTCAGGATGGTCCCCAAGTTGTAATGCAAAGCGGCCTCCTCCATCCAAGGTAACCTCCTGTAAATCACCGCTATCGGCCAGTTGAACGGAATAAGGTGAGGCTTCTAGATTTTGGCCGAACAACTGCACGTCAATTCTGGTACCACGTTGTCCGCCATACGGAAACATACGGTCGACAACCTGTCCGTCTGTGATCGTTAAGCGGTAAACGTAATTCTGTAAACCTCCAAACTGGCTGTCGTAAATACGCACCTGATACGTGCCGGTTCTGTCGGCTTTGAACCGAAGAAATGAATCATTTTCATAATGGTCGACGTTTTGGCCAATGATGTCGCCGGCTTCATTCAACACTTCAATACGGGAATCCAGCGGATACCCAAGCCGCGACGACATGACCTCTATGCTATACGACTTCCCCTTCTGAGCCTTAAACTGCCAAATATCAACATCTTCTCTGGGAAAAATCCGGCCGTTAATAGTGAGTGGGATTTCCACATCAACGGGTACAGGCGAACCCTCAATTTCTTCCTCGACAACTTCAGGCAACTCGCCAACAACAAAAGACTGAGCCGGTACGATTCCCTGACTCGTCCAAACCCGCCAGTAATGAATGCCGGCCTTCGCATCATTTGAAACTTTGATCGACGCCGAATTATCAACCGGATAATCTTCCTTAGCCTGCGACGCCGGCATAGCGATTCGGGGACCTTCAAACCACAAAGTCTGAGGCAATCGGGTGGTATAAGCAGAAGCCGACAAGGAATCACTCATGAATTCCAAAGGCGCTTTATCAAAGAGGTAGAAACCTCCAATCCGCACTTCAACTTCCGTCCCTCGCTGGGCTCCGGCGGGATAAATATAGGAAACCCCGGGAATTTCTGCATCAAGCATGCTGCTACTGCCTATCAGTAAGACAAGAAAGCAAATACTATGATAAAACGCTCGCCACATCGTTGGGTGTCACCGGTTTAAAAGAGTTCTGAAATTACGCGACCAGTCCCGGGCACAATAGGAACCGGACGGCCTTCCGGAGTCAGGAACTCTCGTTCCGGATCAATTCCCATCCCATGGTAAATCGTTGCCATTAAGTCAGCAGGACCAAACGGTGTCGTTGCAGGGCGTTCCGCTCGTTCATTGGAGGCACCGATCACCCGACCACCTTGTACACCTCCGCCGGCGAGCGCGATAGCACAGCTTGGCCCCCAGTGATCGCGACCAGCATCCTTATTGATACGAGGCGTCCTTCCAAATTCACCTGTAACCAAAACCATTGTCGAATCAAGCATCCCCCGATCTTCCAAATCCGTCAGCAGTGATGACATTGCCGCATCCAGTTTCGGAAGCAACTCATTTTTCAGCACATGGAAATTGTTGTAATGGGTATCCCAGTCAATATGATTTACAAAAGCACATCGCACGCCGGCTTCGATCAGGCGGCGCGCCATCAGACAGGATTGCCCCAACATGTTACGGCCATACTTTTCACGAACAGCATCGGGTTCACTATTGATATCAAAAGCTGCTTTTGTGGCCTCCGAAGTCATTAACTCAAAAGCTTTTTCTTGATACGTACGCATTGCCCGGGCCCCCTGATTAGCCTGAGTAATGGCGGATTGTTCGTAACGATTAATCGTTTTTAATAAAGAGCGGCGATCATTCAATCGACGTGAGGCTACCGCGACAGGCGGAGCCAGATCCGGCACTTTGAAATCAGGAGCATTGGGGTCAGCTCCTACGACAAAGGGAGTCGCTGTGGAACCAAGGTAGCTTGAGCCAGCACTATTATGCATCCGGGGTAGACACACATAGGGAGGCACGCCTCCACGGGGCCCCAATTCTCTTCCTATTACCGCGCCCACACAAGGCTTTTGATTATTGGGTTTTAATCCGCCATTGAAGCCGGGGCCATGAGGATAGCCGGTCAACATAAAGTGATCTGCCTGGCCATGATTGCTATTGGCATGACCAAACGACCGAACCAGTGAAAACATGTCGTGAACTTTTGAAAGCTTGGGAAGATGCTCACTAATTTGTACACCCGGAAGATTGGTTGCAATTGGCGAGAAATCCCCTCGGAATTCAGACGGAGCATCAGGCTTCATGTCCCAGGTATCTATTGTGGACAGACCACCTTGTAAAAACACAATGATCAGGGACGTGTCTTTAGTTTCGACTCCGTTCGCTTTAAGCCTCGCTTCATGTTCCAGCAGACTAGGTAACGTCAGGCCCATACCAAATGCACCGGCCGCGCCAAATCGCAACATGTCCCTTCGGTGGACTCCATCACAAAATCGTTGCTTACTCATCTCTCTAACACCTTAATGGTTAAATAAGAATTCGAGTGAATTCATAACGCTCCAGGCAACATCTTCTAATCCGGTCTGCCTGTCTTCTGCTTGCTCTAAATACTCAACCGCTGCCGTCATCTCATCCTTGGCTGGATACCGAGCAAAACATGTTAAGTAAATCTCTTCGACTGCTTTCTTGTTATCGGTAAATTCAGCCGCAATAGCCCGGATCCGTCCATCCTGATGACTAAGCTTCTTTTGAATCGCTGGTGAATTCAATACGTGCAATACCTGACTAATCGTCGGTTCACTGACTCGCTCGCATTCACACGCCGTCGCTCGCACAGGTCTCCCAAACACCTTTAGAAAGTAATTGGGGACCGAGCTATCCCATAATTCAATGGCTCGGCTACCAGCCGGAACACCTTCGAATTTCTCCGATCGTCCGGTTACTTGTGAGATCGCATCCAACATGACCTCAGCTTCCAGCTGCTTGAACAGGTAACGCGAGTAGTTTTGTTCATCCCGCTCGTTCGTCCGGTTAATATCCGGCGAACGCTGATAGGACGCACTCATCAAAATTGTTTTCACTAGACGACGATAATCAAACCCCTCATTTTTAAAGTGTTGAGATAATGCATCAAGTAAAGCCGGATTAGTGGGAGGATTGGTAAGTCGCACATCATCCACCGGTTCAACAATTCCTCGTCCCATAAAATGAGCCCAGGTACGATTAGCTACATTACTGGCAAACCACGGGTTATTGGTCGCTGTCATCCAATCTGCCAAAATCTGACGACGATCACCTTCCGGGGACTGCTCGGGCATACCTGTACCCAGCGCATAAGCATTGATGACTTCACCTGTCCGGGGATGCTTCGTGACCGGACTTCCGCTGGTTAACAACATCTCCCCTGCTCGAGATGGCTTGTACTGTAATTGCGTAAAAAACGCCTGCATCCCAAAGTAATCTTTTTGACCCCAGCGATCATACGGATGATGATGACATTCCGCGCATTCAATTCGGATGCCCAGGAACACCTGACTAACCGTACTTGCGCGCTTATTTGCAGTCGGAACCGCTTTATAAAACAATCCGGCTGGCGATTCCCGTAGCGGCCCCTCTGCTACTAGTAGCTCCCGAGCAAACTGATTGAGCGGTTTATTCTGCTGAAAGCTTTCTCGAATCCAATTGTAATAGAGGTAGGCATTTTCATGCCCTAACGCCAATCGATCAACACGCAGAAGGTCTGACCACTTTAAGGCCCAGTAGGTGTTAAATTCCTCCCGAACTAATAGCTGATCAATTAGCTGTTCACGTTTATCTGTATTTTTAGAAGCCAAAAAGGTCCGCGCTTCGTCAGCCGTCGGTAACGTGCCGATTGTATCTATATAAACACGACGCACAAATTGTTCGTCATCACAGTCCCCTGACGGGATGATGTTTAGCTTCTTGAGATTATCCAAGACATGGCCATCGATAAAATTCGATCTTTTAGATGGCGGATAAGATTCAACTTCCTCACCTCGCGGAACAAAGACCTGAAGCACATCAACCTGTCCCATATAGGTTGCCATCACCGCCGCCGTACCCGGCGATTGACCTGCTGTGACATGCCCCAGGGCATCAACGACTGCCTGATTAGGAGAATTCGTTTGAAACTGAGTTAATTCCGTTACGTCTAATCGGCGCCCATCAGAAAGAGTTGCCATAGCTCGTAATTGCTGTGTCTCCCCTATTTTGAAACTCCTTTGCCGCGGAGTTAATTCCAAAGAGACGATAGTTGCGTCGTCTTTAGTTCCTACTGGTAATCCCTGCGATATCCAGTCTCTGATTGTGCGGTATTCCGGCCTATCAGGCGGAATAGGAATTCCGCCACCATGAGGGATTCCTCCGCTCATCTTACGAAGCAGCAAGCTAGCCTGAGGCGAACCGGGAAACACTCGCCGGCCACGACCTTCCATCGCAATGGCCTGATAATCAGCAATCGGATCAAATCCAAACACCGATAACTTGAAACCGTTTTGACCTTCCGCTTTTCCATGACATCCAGACGTATTACAACGATAGCGGCTCAAAATCGGGATAATGTCATTCTCAAAATTCAGGGTAATGCGGGCATGAGTATGGCTCGTCGTCACCGGCACAATTACCTGGTGTTCGGCAAACATAACAGTGATAACGGAAGCCCCATCTTGCCGGCTACGAATCACACCGGTTGGAGAGACGCTGGCAATTTCAGAGTCGAGACTGTACTGAGCTAAATGAGTCAAGTCTGTTGGGTTCTCGTCGGAATCATACCCGGTCACAAGCAACTGCATCGACGAATCTTTGCCATCGAGAGCAAGGCTGGCAGGCGTTACGGCAATACGAGAGTAATCGCCACCGATGGCGCAAAACGATAGCGCGAATGTGAAAAGCAAACTAGCGACGAATGATAGGCGGGGTCGTCTCATCCCTCCATTTTAGCCTAATTTCGCATGAAACCTAAAAAGAAAACAAACTGTACAAACAAAAGACTAATCGAGAATGTTTATTTTCTCACTCATGGTAAACAAGTGAAGATAAAAGCCCTCCGGCTACGGTTCGGAATTCAAACCGATCAAAAAGATGATGAAGAGACGGATGAATACCGGAATGGCCGGGCGGCAAAATCCAACCGGAATCTTAAGGCCAGAATCCTGCAGATCTTTCGAAAACTACAGCCCCCACTGAGAATGCTCCGCTGGAGTTTGATTACTGTGTCAATTTATTCCGCTTTAGGCCACAAAGCATAGCCTTCAACTTTAGTTCTGACCTGCCACAATGTTTTGCCTGCAGTAATAAACAACGTCTTCATATCCGAACCGCCAAAACAGCAATTGGTAACCATATCTTCCGGCACGCGAATGATTCCCTGCAGATTACCATCCGGTGAAAAAACATAAACGCCGGCAGGGTTATCAAGATTTTGATTAGGGTATTTTCGATTGGCACCTGCCGTAACATACAAGTTGCCTGCGCTGTCGATACACATGCCATCTCCGCCACGACCTTCTCCAAAGTCATGCAACTCACGTGGCTTTCCCGTTGGCAACCCGTCCTTGTCCAGGTCGAATGCCCAGACTTTGCGTTGCGGAACGACCGGGTTGTTATCAACGACATAAAGCGTTTTTTCGTCCTGTGTGATCGCAATTCCGTTTGGACGAGCTACGATTTTATTGTCTAGTACCCGTACTAATCCAGTTCCATCTGAATTAACCCGGTAGACTCCCTCGACGTCGTCTAGTTCCAACATACTGCGATCAGGTGAGTAGTAAGGATCTGTAAAATAAATACGCCCCGCCTTGTCGATGCATAAGTCATTTGGGCTGTTAAATCGGCCTCCTTTGTATTTATCTACAATCACTGTTTGTTGTTTGCTAATGGGGTCAATGCGCACGATCCGTCGACCGCCAAGCCCACCTTTTTCATTTCCCTGACACGCAATAAGAAATCCCTTCGCATCGAACATCAAACCATTGGCCCGACCGCTGGGACGCAGGAATGTACCGGCGATCGCAGCTCCGGGTGCAAGTCGCATGATTCGGTTATTTTGAATGTCCGTATAAAACACACTGCCATCGCGATGATACGCAGGGCCTTCTGTGAAGACTAATTCATTGACAGAAGTAACTTCCGAATCAACAACCGAAGGGGTGTCCTGAGCCCAACTCAGCTGAGGCGTTGATACGAGCAAACTAAACATTAAAACAGTCGTATATTTCATTTCTGTGGCCTGTCAACAAAGGTGAAAAGAGTCTTTGGATCATTGTAGACTCTATTTCGAGCGGATGGCACCTACTAATCATTCAAATCAATTTTATCACTTTCATGACATTAAGAATTTCCCCTTGCCCGAAAGAGCTACATCGTTTTTACAATGTCGCCTCGTCGCCCCTAGGCTGGCAGTCGGACTACTTTTGTTTCAAACGTGCCGTCAGCATGAAGATTAAACGTACGAAGCCCCGGTGCTATGGAGTCCACCGCGAAGTCTGCCGAGTTGGGTAGAAACTGCACGCTGGTGCTTGGCGTCGTAAACACATCTGCCTGGAACACCTGAGTGGCAAACTCCTGATGAACGTGGCCACAAACCACTAATTTGATTTGCTGAAATTCCTCTACCAGATTGGCGAAAATGCCCAGAGATACCAGCGACAACTGATCCACCCACTGACTTCCTACAAATACCGGTGGATGATGCATAAAAATTGCAATCGGACTGGAAGCTTCAGAAACAACCGCTCGCAACCATGCCCATTGATTTCCCGCCAGATCCCCTTCCACCGAACCTTCGATAAGCGTATCCAGTCCAATCAATGTCCAGCCATTGAATTCATCAAGGAAAGACACACTTTGCTGGTCATCACGTATGATCGATGAAAAGACTCGTTGCATCGGTTTTCGAGTATCATGATTGCCGGGAATCACTTTCAGGCGGCCATGCCAGGGCTCTAAAGCTTCATAAAATTCCTGATAGACCTCTTCCCCTGCATCATGAACAAGATCACCGGTAACGATCAAACGTTCGCAGTTCACATAATGATCCATTAGATACTCTCTCATCCGCGAAAAGGAAGCGCGAGTATCGTGTTCAAGCAACTGAGGACCGTTAACGCCTACAAGATGTGTGTCCGTGATTTGAACAATTTGAGCCATCCGTTATCCTATTCGGCCGTTTCTTCTTTCGGGGTGGTGGTGATATACAACGGTTCACTGCTATAGGTAGCCTTCATCACAAAATTCAAAGACACATTAGCCATGATGCAAAATTGCTGGCGTTCTGCCTTCTCCAAGTTGTCGTCTGCCACCAAGGTAACGTGTCCTTTTAACTCTCCAGATGTCAGCAAGATTTTACTTTTGTTCCCATCCATTTTGATACCTTTGGGTAAAGAGTTCCCCCAAATCTGGCCAAGATGCTGATAGATGACATCCAGCGATACATTCGCCTCGAATCCATCCGCCCGCTCTAATTCCACATCAATCTTGATTTCATCCCCGGGCTTTAGCTCTATCTCGTTTGTGCTGACTTTGACTCGTCGTATGTCACTCGGCTTTTGCACCGAAAGTGTATACGTATCAACAGGATAATGATTACGCCCACCGCCGGGCATGTATGTTTCCTGATAAGGTAAGGCATCGATCAATAATTCCGTCTTCTGCGATTCAGCGTCTTCCAAGATTGCACTGCCATAGATTCGCACATCCTGCGCATCGAAGGGAGCGTCTCCATTGGCTGTAAAGACAATGCAGCCATCCTGACCACTAGCCAGAATCCTCCCCGCAGCTGCGTGAACACCCGCCGGCAGGTTCTCTGCATGCAGTTGAATATCACCTGCAAATCCATTGAATCGTTTTGCGCGAACAAACAGTACACCCGAAGTTCCCGGTGTGGTGAGCGTTTTATCGGTATCAAGCGTGAGTTCGAACGTGGGCGCACTGCGGCTAATCTCGATCGCGTAGACATATTCCGGTCCTCCCCGGAGGTGGCGGTCATGAATCGACACATGGTAAACGCCATCTTCGGGCACCGAGAAATTATCGTAACGAGAATCCCAGTTCGATCGACGCCCAAATGTGTAATCGTCTGCCGCATACAATCGTGTTCCATCGGCGTTCTCAATAGAGATAAAACTGTCGAGCATGGACTGGCTGCGTCGAGCGATCACTTCAAAAGTTAATGTATCGCCTTTCTTTGCTTCAAAACTGAAATAATCAATATCTGCCTCTTTATCCATTCGTCCGTTGATGACCGACGGAACTTCGATAAGTTGCGCGTGTTCGACATCATCGTTGTCATCGTTCACTTCATTAATCACTTTTTCACAACTGACAAAAACAGGAATCGGATCGTAAAGGCCTCCGTCAGGAGAAGGCAGTGAAAGCGATTGCCGGCCGGGATTCAAAGTCAGAGGAAATGGATCAAACGTGGCAAGGGTGCCTGGTTGCAGGCTTTCGCCAATCAACTCAAATTCAACGGGCTGATCGCCAGCAATTGCCAGTGGGAATGCATTGGTCGGGAACGGCCGGTCAATCACTTCAATTGCGTAATTCCAATAGGCGTTGTTCTTATAACGAACGTCTCGTACTTCTAAAAAGTATTCACCAGTCTGAGGAATCTCGACAACGAGATATGGATCTGCCGCGAAATAATTGTCACACGCAGCCACAGTTGACCCCAGATGATTCTTCAGCGTAACGATTGGATCAGCGTGTGTCTGGAGATCGTGAATTCTGTCCTGCAAACGCATACACCTACAGTGAATCACCAACCGCTGGCCGGCTGTCGCACTAAACTTGAAGTAATCAAGATCTTCAGCCTTTTCAAACACCCCAGTCAGTGTTGCAGGAACCTGAAATTCCTTCGCTCCTTCCATCGTATCCGTCTTTACATCGTCCCAGACAACGGTATCCCGAGTAATCACAATCTGCCCGACCGTTGATACTCCACGATCCGTAAAGACCTTAAAATCACGTACGCCGGGCTGAGCATCAGGTGTGGCGGTAAAATTGATCGTCAAAGTCGTGAGAGACGGCTCCGCGGGTTTTTCTTCACCTTCTTTCGGCTTGGGAAGATCTGGATGAATCACTTCCCCTGACACACCCTTACCGGAAACCATGACTTTATTGGCACCCCACATACTGGAACGCGATTTCACGACCATTTCGGCACTCGTGCCAACTTGAATCGCAATTGGCTCGAGCGTCATCAGCATGGGATATGAAGTCTGTGCCATACTGGCCGACGCCATCACCATCAGAGCCAACAGGCTACCAACTGCTTGTTTCATCACTAAGTTTCTCAATCTGCCTTTACCTCACGTAGATAAACTCTTTAGCGTTGATTAATGCCCATAGCACATCACCCAGACCTTCGTTACGCTGACCTGCTTCGGCAACAATCTCTTTACAGACGGCCAGTTCCTCATCGGTTGGCGTCCTTGACCAGGTCGCCACAAATAAAGCGGCAATGATTTCGTCATCGGTCTTTTCGGCCGCGATAAGCTTATTCAGACGACCATCTTTCGCCTCGATTTTACTGTTAATCGTATCGCCATTAAGTGTGTGCAATGCTTGAGCCAGATTCTCGTCCGGTGCTCGCTCACATTCACAAACGCTTACACGTCGGGGTTTCCCAAACGTTTTCAAAAAATAGTTATTGTAATTCGTATCGGGAAGCTCGATCGCCCGAGTGCCAAGTGGCAAATTAGTGAATTTCACCGTGGTGTCAGTCGCAGTATTAATCGCGTCCAATAAGGGCTCTGCTGCAATGCGCTTCACCTTATAAAAGGCATAGAATTTACCCGCTGCCTTATTGAGTTCTGTAGGTTGCGAGGATAATTGGTAAAGACGGGAATTCATGATCACTTTGACCAACTGTTTGACGTCGTACTGACTGTCTTCCAAATGAGTTGCCAACGCTTCAAACATTTCTTCATTGGTTGCAGGATTGGTCGATCGCAAATCGTCCACAGGCTCCACGAGTCCGCGCCCCAACAGATAGCTCATATATCGGTTTACAATGCTCTTGGCAAACCAGGGATTGTCGGGTGAAGCTAGCCATTTGGCGAGTGGGATACGACGATCCAGCGGATGTTCCATCTCCTGTCCGTGCAACACGGTGGGTACCATATTCTTACCGGTGCGAGGGTGCCTTGCCTCACCGCTCGGCTGCACAATCACAACTCGTTCACGCCCAAATAAGCCAAATTCTTCACTGTTCTTTGTTCCTACACGCGAGAAAAAGGCTGCCATGCCATAGTAATCGGCCTGGCTAAAACTTTCGAACGGATGATGATGACACTTCGCACATTCCAGTCGGATCCCCATAAACAACTGGCTGGTCGCTTCGGTCAATGCCGTTGGATTGCTGTTGATTTGGTAGTAATTCGCCGGGCCGTTCATGTACAGCGAACCTTTCGCTGTAATGATTTCTTTCACAAACGTATCCATTCCTTTGTTAACGCGGAATGATTCACGAATCCAGTTATGCAACGCCCACATGCCCTGTTCACCCAGGTTGTCAGTGCTATTACGAATCAGGTCCGACCATTTCAGCGTCCAGTAAGCTGAATAGCGATCGTTGTAGATATCCAGCGTCGGATCCCCCGTGAGTCCGAGCAATTGATCAATCAACTTTTCACGTTTGGCTGGATCCTCTTTGGATACAAATACTGTTACCTCTTCGGGAGTTGGCAGGCTGCCGATTGCATCTAGGTAAGCTCGCCGGACAAATGTTGCATCGTCACAGATCGCGGAAGGAGCTATTCCCAATTCCGCGAATTTAGCGATCGCGTATTCATCGATGAAGTTATTGCTTTTCCAGTCAGTTAATTCCGGCGCTTCACTATAGGGAGTCGTCACCATACAGATTTCTGCCTTGCCTTCAAACCGAACCATCACCCCGGCCTGTCCCTGACCATTGGTGGTGATTTGTCCTGTACCGGTTACTGCCAGCATCCCTTCATCCAGTGAATCGTAACGAGCAAGCTGAGTCACATCTCGAAGGGTATCATCCTTGTACAAGGCTACGACTCGTAATTGTTGTTTTGAGCCCACCGTAGCCACCCGTCGTTTGGGAAACACTTCGATAGATACAACTTCATTAGGTTCACTCGACGGCGCTGGAGCTCCTGATTTCAACCAATCCACCAGCGTGTTATACATTACCGTTCCTTCTTTAAGTCGCCGTCCTCCACCATGAGGAGCTTTCATCGTCGGCTTAAGCAAAAACAGGCTATTGGTCGGCTCGATAAAATCAACGCGACGCTCCAATTCGTCTTTGACAATTCCCTTGTAATCAATCCTGGAATCAAATCCAAAGACGGAAAGAACGAACCCACCTTTACCATGCTGGCTGGCGTGGCAGGCTCCCATATTACATCCCGCCTTCGACAGAATCGGCCTCACCGAGAAATCAAAATCGACTTTCGGACTCACTTCCACACCCGCAACCGTTACTGCGATGGCCGTACTCCATTGACCAACTTCAATCCGGATTTCTGCCGTCCCGTTTGTTTGTGCCTGAATCAAGCCTGTTGAATCCACTGTGACGATAGCCACGTCGGATGACGTATAAGTGGCCGCGGACGTCGCATCCAAACTGGCTGGGTCCATTTTCCCGTCGACCAACTGAGTCACAATCAGCTGCGTTTGTGCATACTTTCCACTTAGCTCAATGATGTCTGGCTGTACTGTATATTCGTTTGCCTGCAATGGTAGGCTTGAAAAACAAAACGCCAAGCCAAGTATTAGATTGATACGCATACTATTCGGGAAGGAAATATAGGAGAGAATCGTATACCTATATTCTAATTGATAAACCGCAATAAACCGGCCAGTTATTGATAACCTGTTGGCGATTATTCTTATTTGGAAGAAGCCCAATCAATCGCATTCTTTAGCAGAATGCTCATCTGCGACTGTTGAAATTCGCCCACATGTCCCAGCGAAGTATAAAATGCCTTACCACCAAACTTTGTCTTGTTTGTCCAGGCAATCGGCTCGGTGGGTTCTCCATCGATCGTACCTGAAAGAATCGCATTCGCTGTATCCGCGATAGGATTCACTATGTAGAGTGAACCCGTACCATCAAAGGAATCAACATCAACACCTTTCAGGATCGGATGGTCTGTTATTTTTGCAATCGTGACGTCTTTGCCTGCGCCATGGTGACCTGTATAGCTGCCCCCCCACACTTCCGCATCAAAGTCTTCCCAAACCAAATGCCCTTCAGGTGCTTCCGCGCCACGTAATGAAAATGCATGATTAGCCGTACGAATACCAACAACCGGCTTCCCTGCTTTGATGTGGTCCTCAACCGCTTTAAAGTCTTCAGCCTTTAAGGCGCGACGACGGACACTCACCAACAAAACGTCAGCATCTTTCACAGCCTGAGCGACACCAGGAATATCGTGACGCTCTCCCTTACCTTCTTCGTCACAATGTAAAATCGTGACTTTATAGTCTTTACCCAGATGTTCCAGTGCAAACTTTGGCAAAGTCTCGTTCGTTACATATTCGCGCTCTGCTATCAGAGCAACAACATGAGGTCGCCTATCATTTTTGACTTGAAACGGTTTATCACCCAGCAGTTGATCGCTGGTAATCGTCGGACAAACCCACTTTTCAATGTGCTCGATAATTAGGTCCGTTCCTGTGAAGTGACTTACGAATGGCTTCATTTTCGGATTGTACATCGTATCTGTCAGGTCGCGGCATAGCACAACGTTTTTGCCGTTCGATGCCAGACGACGTAACCCAAATGGCCGGCCCAGGACACACATGTTCGTATGCACTCCGACAAGGATCACATTTTTTATCCCTTCGGCTTCCATTACATTCCAGATCTCAACGCCACTGTCACTAATCACATCGTTCTTATGAATGTCGAGCAGATCCGTTTGTTTCGTCCAGGGGGCTCTGGGGTTTAAGCCTTTATCCGCTAGTTCTTTTGCCCAGGCTTCATGCTCAACAGGATCGTCGTCTTCTCCCCCGTCGGTCTGATCAATTGGATAAACCCCCTGTTCTTCTTCCGGAATGCTATAGCACCATTCGGCAATTTCCTTGGGGAGATTGGAAGCCATTGGCGCACTTTGAGCCCGTTTACGCCCGGGATGGCCTTCATAAGGCTTCATGCAACTACTGGGAGCATGAATAATCAACGAGCCATTTTTACGTGCTGTTTTTAGGAACTGGTTCATTCGAGGTGCCACTTCAGCGCCACGACGTGTTGCATTAAGACAGTGGTGCAAATCCCACATATCGCAGACGATCACTGCCGTCTCGGCTGCACTCCATTGTTCCGTTTGATATAGCGGCTGAAATCGTAAGTTTTCTTCAGTCGTAGGAGCCAATGATCGCTTCGTGATATCGAAGCTACCTTTGTCTGCAGCCAGTGCAAGCGAAGATGTTAGTGACAATAAAACGGCGAGGACAGTTTTGAAATGCATGGTATAAGATCATTCTTGGTTGGAGTTAAACCGTAGTTTGTACTCTTCCGGTTATACCATAGGCTGTAGCTGTTTTTTATCTTTAAGTATCTTTTAGATGCATTAAGGCCGAACGGCTAATGAACGTCCTATGGCACCACCCGGACGACTGGGTTAAAAGGGAAGTGGCCGCAATTCCACTTCGTCTTCGTTGATCCTCGCAAATTCTGTTTTATATGCATTCCAGGTGATTTCTAATGATTGCCCGTCGACGATTTTTGTCGTCTTAATTGCGTAAACACAGCATAGCTTTCCATTTTTCTTATGGACCTTTCTGGAGGTTGATTCACGATCATTTTCCATGACCGAATCCATGATGTATAGGTCCTGCTCCTTATGCGTTCCCGCAGGATAGAACCATTCGGTTGTAAGAGGATCCTGCCTGGTGATTACTCCGATTCGATATGCCTGGTTCTCATCGCCAGCGACCTGATAAGTGGTCATTAGAGTACCCAACAAGGCGTTATAATGGCCAGTCGTGCGCATCAAAGTTTCCAGCTCTCCCGACTCATCCAATTGCCTGGCATAGCCCGTGAATACACCGCTGTGAGCATCACTTTTTGTTGCAAAATCATAATGGTAGGCCTCCTTTTGCTTTTCTTCCTCGTTATAGAGCGTCTTGAGCACTTCAGACTTACTTCTTCCACCAATGAAACTGTTCAGCTTTCGATAGAATCCGGCGGTCAATTCGGGCGAGGATCCGTCCTGTACCACGTCTACTCTTTTAGACTCGACAAAGGGAGGAAGCGTGAGGGCTTGTGGAACCGGGGTTCCATTGCGGGTGAAGAAGACGACTCGATATTGACCGTTTATCCGTTTGAGCTTGATTGTGATATTGGCATTTGTCAGTTTCGACACACCACTAAGAACTAGTATGTCTCCAGTACGCTGCCACTTTCCTGTCAGATCGTCACCATTTCGGACAGTCGCCAACAGTTCCCCAGCCGGCAATAAGTAAAGGTGAAAAGGGGAATACCCTCCGTCAATCGTCACGTGTGTTTCCACATCCAACAATGGATCTTCCGGAAAGATGATCTTGCTCCGAGCGTATACACCTTGTGCCCGAACTGACGATGTAAGGTGGCGTCCAACATTCGGGGGGATCACTTTAACGCGCTTAAAAACCTGACCATCAAACGGTACTGTACCCAGAACAAACCGGTCGTCCTTAACATCGGAAATCGCGATCGCTCGTTTAGCAGCAACCTTGTCCAGTTCCTGACCTCCTGCCACACGCTGGAGAATAAGGCTTTTGTCGTTAATTCCCCAATGCCCAACAGACCAAACGCCGTAATCATGCTGCTGTTCGTCAAAGAAGTGCAGACCTACATACCAATGATCTTTACGAAAGCGGACATAAGTATTGCCATTAGGAGAAGAAAATCGCCAGACTCCTATCAATGCCTCTTTATCCTGCTCTTTTGCTCCAACGTTAACGCTGAACAACAAACAAATGGTCAACGCAATCGAAACGTGGCCCAGCATTCTAGTGGTCCTATAAAGCCGTGAGGAATCTGATGGATAATTAGACATGTGACCGGCCAGCTATTTCTCCTGACTTTCCTGAGCCTTCATCTCTTCGTAGGCGGCTTTGAATTCCCGGAGAATGTCATCAAGAGATTTATCGCTCTCGATGTCATGGGACTTTGATGAACTCTCGACAAACAATTTGCCATTTCTTTTTAACCGAAAAGTGCTCGTGCTGGATCCGTCAGCGAGCCGGACAGATTCTCTGAATTGCTCGTCTCCTGCTGGAAAGGAGCCTTTGGCAGAATACCATTGCGTAGTAATCGGGGATTTGTTCGTAATCACTCCGATCCCAAGTCTATCTTTGTCTCTGCGAATGTTTTTATTTCTGGTCAGATGCGCACCAAAGAAGGCGCTAAAATGGCCCTGCGTATTTGTAATGTTGAGCGCTGTACCATCATTCCCAGCTTCCTTTCCAAGGTATTTGCTATAGACCGTGACCTCTCCGGAATTGACATCCGCTTTGACCACATCTTCCCAATAATGTTCTGCCTCTTCTTTATTACCTTCCCGATAAACCGTGTCAGAAAATATTGATTTTGAATGTCCAGTCAGGTACCCATACAATTGCTTAAAAAACTTCACTTCAAGTTCAGGTTCCGCATCATCTGCACTGACTTCAATGAATGAGACTTTCTCGAAAGGTGGGGAGTTGAGGGCTACAGCGGATTGCTCTCCGTTAGCTTCAAAATTGAACAATTTATATTTGCCGTTGGTCATCTTCAATTCCATTAGAATCGCAACTTTATCTTTTTCGGTCACACCGCTGATAGTTAAAAAGTCGCCGGACTTTTCCCACTTCCCTTTCAATGGATCCTTACCATCCCGTACTCGACCTATAAATTCACCGCCGGGCGCTAAGTAAAGATGGATACGCGTTCTTTCACCAATTAGGCTAACATGAGTTTCGGCTTCCAATGCGGGCTCTTCAGGCAAAACAATCTTGAACTGCGTGTACAACAGCTTTACCAGATGCGCATCGTTAAAGTAGTCAAACTCATCGAGTTTCTTATATCGCTCGCCCTGCAGAGGTACTCGACCCAGAACAAGAGAATCATCTGTAACTTCTGAAACTGTGATGCTGCGTTTGGGGGCTACTTTTTCAAGCTCATCCCCACCTCCAAGTCGCTGGAGTACCAACTTCCCGTCATGTTCAGCCCAGTGTCCCGCTGTTACCAGTGCACTTTGAGTATCACTCCAGATATGTACGGCAACGTACCAATAATCTTTGCGAAAATTTATATAAGTGTTTCCAATCCGCGATTCATGTTGCCAGATGCCAATCAGGCCTGAGCCTGATGGCTCATTCGCCCGTGACGAGCCTGAATGAAAGACGATGATCGCTAGGATTGATGTTAAGCCAATCCGTTTGACTTGAGAACTAATTCTCGCTGTTGGTTTTGATGTGAATATCATAGGACCCCCTGAGTTTGTTCCATTATCGGGATTGGAGTTCTTTAAAATAGGATTCGAGTTCTTCCCAGACTGCTTCCAAGGGTCGGTCACTTTCAACAGGCACAACGTTGGCTGTATACCACTCCCGTGGTTTTCCATCATCTTCTATCTGATACGACTTGCGAGCACGCCCGTCCCCGGCATCAATCCACATGTCAAAGATCTTTCGCCCTCCCTTTATTGGAGTTGCTTCAGCCAGATGCCACTGGATTGTAAGAGGATCCTGCTTGTTGATTACACCGGCAGAATATAAAACACGCCCATAGGATGACGGGGTTTGTTGAGAAAAGAAAACACCAAACAAATTATTGAAATGAGTGCTTGTTTGCAAAGCCTGCGGCACTCTGTTGGGTTTGGTGTGGAGTTTGCTATAACTTTGCATGACTCCCGTCGTGGCGTCAGCCTTCACCACCATCTCTGCGAGAACCAAAGGCTGTTCCGGTTGTGTCTCAACAGGTTTCCCGTAGTCGTAAAGCGCCTCGTCTAGCATCACCTGCTTGTGACCATGGATTCCCGCAAACATCTTCTCAAAAAATTCCGTTGAAAATCCCTTCGATAGCTCATTGTCTGTATGTGTCACCGAGGGTGGATTTACAAACTCGGGAATCTCCAATGCTCGCGAATACTGCTTGCCGTTCACTTCATATTTAACCAGCTTGTACTTATCCTTCGTCTTAATGAGTTCCATCACGATGGCAAATCCGCTGGACTTGGTTTCACCCTTGATATTCAAAATATCACCGGACTTCTGCCAGGTCCCTTTCAAAGGATTGTTCCCACCATTGGCCAAGCCAAGAAACTCACCTTCCGGCAACAGGTACAGGTGAATTCGTTGCCATCGATTTCGAATACTCACAAGAGTCTCTGCATTAACTATGGGTACGATAGGAAGAATATCACTCTCCTCGTAATATGGGCTTTCAGAAATTCTTGAACCACTCAGATAACGCCACACATCGTCATGGACTCTGCCAGTTCGGACAAATCGTTGGCCATTGAGCGGGATCTCTCCCAGAGTAAATGAATCGCTTGTGACATCAGAAAGTGTAAAGCTTCGTTTCGAGGGCACCAGGGACAACTTTTTCCATCCCTTCAGCTGATCAAGAACTAACTGCCCGTTTTCTAATTTCCAGGAACCAAAAGACTCAACGCCATAGACCTTGCCTGGTGAGTCAGAGAAGTGATGATAGGCAAAATACCATTGGTCACTTCGAAGTCGCAGATAGGTCTTTCCAGCGGGAGAATCATGCCGCCAGATTCCCAATAGCGATGGAGCTTCAGAACTACCCTGAATGGGCGGCTGCCAGGCGTTGGCAATTGTAGATCCCATGAAGAGGCTGGCAATGAAAGCAAGTTGAATCAAGATCCGCATCAAATCGGCTCCGGCCAAAACAAACAGGTCGTATACCCAGTATTGTCGTTGATTAATAAATACCCGAGCCAGTATAAATCGAGCTACAGGCCATGCGTCGCTGTATTACACCTGCCACAAGAATCAAATGCCGCTACCTGCGACATTTCCACTCTTAGAATTAGATATAGCTTAATCCTGATGAATTGGCAAAAACTAAACCAATTCAGGAATAGCCTTTCCGCGGTCAAGTAGATATTGCGGGCGACCGGTTGGATCATCGATAGTCGTTCGGTCAGCCAGAATGCCAAGATTGTGATAAAGAGTGTACAGGGCGTCCTGATAATGAATCGGACGGCTGGTGGCTTCGCCTGCCAGCTTGTCGGTTGAACCAATAACCTGACCGACCTTCATTTTGCCACCAGCAAAAATAGCGGGAGCAACTCGTGGCCAGTGATCTCTACCTGCCTTGGCATTGATTTTTGGTGTGCGACCAAACTCACCCCACAGAATGATCGAAACATCGTCGAGCATCCCACGGGACTGAAGGTCTTTCATGAAGGTAACAATGGCATGGTCAACGATCGGCAACGTGTACTTCATGCGGTTGAAGTTATCTGAGTGCGTATCAAAATCACTGAACGTCACACTAATACATCGCACACCAGCTTCAATAAGCCGACGAGTCATTAATAATTTCAATGCCGCTTTAGGCTCATCCGCCGTGGTAAAACGTTTACTGCTTACGCTCCATTTTGGTTCGTATTGCTCGACGATTTTTGGATCTTCTTTGGATAGATCCAAAGCATCCGCAAACTGTCCCGACAGAAGAATACCTGTTGCCTGCTGTGAAAATCGGTCCATGGCATCCATCATTCCACTGGCATCGACTTCACGACGAATTCGATCCAGTCCGGCAAGCAGCGTATTTCGATTAGCCAGACGGTCAGCATTCAATTCAGCGTTAAGTGAAAGACTGGTGGTATGATTTGAGCCAAGCCGTGATAGTTCGCCCTGCATACCGGGCTCCAACGGACGACTAAAAATGCTCGAGAGGTCGGGGCGAAAAGGCTTATACGAGGGTCCAAGGAATCCCGGACGGCCGCTATTTCGAACCAGAGGACGCCCCTGCATCAAATCAACATACGTTGGAGCAGGATCTGTCACCTTTCCGAGCAGTTTCGTCAGCACACAGCCCATAGCCGGCCGACCGCCAAATCCTGCCATGTCGCTGGTGGAAAATCCTGACATACACTGAAACGCATCGTGACGACCTTCTGCACCAACCATACTACGCACAAACGCAAATTGATCTGCGTGCTGAGCCATCTGTGGCATGAGCTCGCAGATTTGAAAGCCTGGAAGATTGGTTGCTATAGGCTGAAAAATGCCCCTGGTTTCCACCGGAGCGTCCGGTTTCATATCGATCGTGTCCATTTGAGGTGGACCGCCGTCGAGGTGAATATTAACAATCGCTTTATTGGACGAGCCAATACCAGCCTGAGCTTCAAGTCGTAATAAGTCCGCCAGCGTCAGACCAACCATTCCAGCTGCGCCTGCTGTTAGAAAGTCCCGACGGGAAACCCCGTCGCAATGTTTGACCGTCTTGCCTGTGAACTTAAACACCGAACTTACTCCTTACATCCATTCCTTAATGGGTCGACCTTCAATGAGTCGAATTGGGCGACCATCGGGAGCATGAGCAATCATATCCGTTGGCATGCCCAGCTTTGAGTAAACCGTCGCCGCAATATCTTCAGTGAAATATTCGTCTTTGGAAACATAACCACCTTCATTATCCGTGGCACCCAAAATAGTCCCGGCAGGAACTCCGGCTCCAGCCATCAAAGCAAACCCGGTGCTAGCCCAGTGGTCTCGACCACTTGCTGAGTTAATCTTTGGCGTACGTCCGAAATCAGTAAACCAACACACAAGCGTTGTTTCCAGCAGGCCGCGTTGTTCAAGATCCATGATCAGTTGAGGTATCGCCTGATCGATGGAAGGCATTCGGCTTTTCAGACCTTTGAAATTATTCTGGTGCGTATCCCAGCCACCATCTGTGACTGTCACAAATCGAACTCCTGATTCGATCAGTCGTCGTGCCATCAGGCAACTTTGCCCAAGCCGATTTTTGCCGTAAGCTTCCCGAAGCGTGTCTTCTTCAGAATCAATGGCAAAGGCCTTTTTGGTTTCCGGTGCTGTAATCATGTTGAGTGCAGCGGCGTAGTGTTCATCCAAGGCGGCAAATGCCTCCTGCTGCAAATCGGTTTTGCGCTGCAATGCATCGAGTTTGGACAAGGCACTTTTGCGACGATCAATTCGTTCAAAAGTCACACCCTGGGGTGGGGTAATATCGCGAACAACAAAACTTTCGGCCGAAGGGTCTGACGAAATCTCAAAAGGATTGTATTCCAGTCCCAGGATGCCCGACGTTCCACCACCAAAGCGACGATCTATTTGATCGCCCAATTGGATAAATGGAGGCATTGCCGTTTTGAATCCATGGAAATGACTAACAACGCTGCCATAGGTCGGATAGGAAATCGCCTGGTTAAACTTCCGACCACTCATCACATACTGGTCAGCCGTGCCATGACTTCCATTTTTAGGGTTCCATCCTCGCAAAACTGAAAACTTGTCCGCATGTTTAGCCAGATTTGGACAAACTTCCGTAAACTTCACGCCGGGAAGCGCCGTATCGATGACGTCGAATTCACCCCGAACACTCGTTGGTGCATCTGGTTTCGGATCCAAAGTATCGTGGTGACTGGTGCCACCCCGCGTCCATATTAGGATGCAGTTATTCGGAGTCTTTTGAGCTGCATTCGCCTGAAGAAACTGAGGCAATGCCAATCCAAGACCGGACAATGCACCAATCTCAAGAAAATTTCGGCGACTCAGTCCATCACAGTACTTATCACTCATCGGTAATCCAGTTTCTCTATTAAACAGGCAATCGCTATACGCTTATTTAAATAATATCAGACGCCCTAATTCCACACTATAAGAATCGGCCAGCTTACTATCTCAAAATCAGTTCGTTTGCTCCCCAAACGAGGGGTTTTAAGCAAGCAGCTTCGTGATGACCTTACTTTGATCGGTTTCAATCAGCTTGCGGTTCTGACCGTTATGTTCAAAATACAGCTGTTCAGGATCAAGGCCGAACAAATGAAATAGCGTGTGATGATAATCATAGTGGTTCACAATATCCTCCACCGCTTTATGGCTAAATTCATCCGTGGCACCGTGAACATAGCCACCTTTGAATCCTCCGCCAGCAACCCACTGACTGAACCCATACGTATTATGGTCTCGGCCAACATTTTGCCGACCGGTGTCATTTTGGATAACCGGCAGACGGCCCATTTCACCACCCCAGTGAACAATTGTCTCGTCTAGTAGGCCTCGACGTTTTAAATCTGTTACCAGAGCTGCCGAGGGTTGATCGACTTTTTCGCAGGCATTTGGCAGTGACTTAAGGATCGACCCATGATGATCCCAAAACTGATTCTGAGTGAACACCTGAACAAATCGAACTCCGCGTTCAATCATACGCCGCGCGATGAGACAACGCGTTCCAAAGTCTTTGGTCGCCGGTTTGTCGATGCCGTATAGTTTCTTAGTTTCTTCGGTTTCGCCGCTTAGATCCATGGCTTCTACCGCGGCCGTCTGCATCCTCGCAGCCAATTCATACATGTCGATACGAGCCTGGTAATCAAACTCGCCGGGCTTTCTTTCGAGATCCTCCTGATTCAGTTTCTGCAGAAAGGAAAGCAATTCTTTCTGCGGTGCTCCTTCTAATCTGGCTGGGGGAGTCAGATTCAGGATCCGAGGTTCTGTTGGTCGGATGACCGTTCCCTGATAAATCGATGGCAAGTATCCGTTGTGCCAATTGCCGACGCCGTCCACTGGCAATTGTCCGGGATCAATCAACGCCATATAAGGAGGCAAACTACTGGTCTGTCCACCCAGGCCATATGTCAACCAACTCCCCAGCACCGGATGCATCGCTGCGGTTGTACCGCTATTCATGGCGCGGATGCTTTGGCCATGATTGTTGACACCTGTATGCATTGATCGAATCAACGTGATGTCATCGGCAATCGAGCCCATATGGGGAACCAATTCGGACATCTCCATACCACACTCCCCATGCGCCCGGAACTTCCAGGGTGGAGCCATAATCTTGGAGCTTGCCTGAGCCGCATTGTCGTATTTGATGTCACCCGGGAATGTTTCCCCGTCCCGTTTCATCAATTCTTCTTTAGGATCAAACATATCGATCTGACTAGGGCCGCCCTGCATCCAAAGCGAGATCATGGCTCGAGCTCTGGCGGGCTTCTTCGCAGGTTTTTCAACCGTATTGAAACTTTTACCAACCAAATCCGGTTTCGCCGGATTAGCCAGCAACCGCCTGTCTTTTAGATTGATCGCCGCAAGCAGCCCCGCCAGCCCCATAGAAGCTGAAGAGAGAATTTCTCGTCGACTCTTGTTCATATCCATCTTCGGAAACCTATTCGATGTAGAGGAATCGATTACTGCTGATCAATGCCTGACAGAAGGTAGCAACTGCATCGACGATGGGGTCATCATTCAGTTTTTTTGCCTCATATTCTTTGGTCAGCAATGCCTGCATCTGTGTTACAAATTCGACCGCTTCGCGTTTTTTATCTTCCGAGATTTCCTGACTGAACGCCAGCTGCCATCCGTGGGAAACCTGAGTTTCAATGTCCTGGCTTAGATTTGTTAATCGAACAGCAAAGAATCGCGCCTGTGCTGTTACAAAATCGCTATTGAGTAACTCAAGTGATTGAGTCGGCACGGTGGAAGATGGGCGCTTGGTGCAGTTAGGAGCCAGTTCCGGTAGATCAAAGGGTTCAAGCACTGCCAAAGGCCTGCTCCTTCTTACCTGAATATACAAGCTTCTCCTGTATTGCTGGCCTTCCATATCGATTACCGGTCCGGGACGTCCGGCATTGAGATTCTCTTTCCCAATAACCCACTGGCCGGTTCGGTCCGCCATCACCGGCACTGCTTTTCCAGCCATCTGCTGATCAAGCATTCCGGAAACCGAAAGAATCGTGTCTCGAACCACTTCTGATTCCATGCGGCGAACAGGCATCGACCAAAGCAAACGTTTTTGTCGATCTACTTCATTTCCCTGATCATTCCGTGTTGAAGTTTGCTGATAAGCTGTCGAAGTCATGATTAGTCGATTGATATGTTTTATATCCCAGCCACTTTGCACAAACTCATCGGCAAGCCAATCAAGCAATTCAGGGTGTGTCGGTCGTCCACCCAAAAATCCAAAGTCACCTGGCGTATCTACAATTCCGACGCCAAAATGATGTGACCAAATACGATTTACCATGACTCGTGCCACCAATGGGTGCTCGCCACTAGTCAACAGATTTGCAAAAGCGAGTCGTCTTCCCGTCGTACCGAGCGATTCCTGATTGGACGGGATGTCGCCAACTGCCAGTCCACTTAGGACGGACAATTCACCCGGCTCCACAGGATCCAATGGGCTGTCAAAGTTGCCGCGGGAAAAGACATAAGTGATTGGTGGTTCAGTTGCCGGCTCGGTCAACGCTCGCAAGAATTCTTCCGGCTTTAACTGTTCCCGTAACTTCGTCTGTCGTTCCGTGTAGGTCTTCAAATCGTCAGAAGCCGGGCGATCAAACAGATAAAGGTTTCCGGGAGTCACCACGGTACTGGGATATTTTTTGATAAGAGCCTTTTGCTCCTCCGAGCGATCTTTTTCCGCAATCGCATGTGCATCACGCACCGACTGTTGAATATCTTCCGGCAGTTTGGCAATCTCTTTTTCAAAGGTGGCGTCGATATATTCCTGCTGCTTCTTTACGCGCTCTGCTTCGATCTCCTTGATCTTTGCTTCGGTCGTGGCTTTCGTATCCCGATCTGCTTTAGTGTAGAGCGAAATCAGTCGATTTTGAGGAGCGATCCAGGATTTCCAGTTGAGTGCCGGTTCAAAAATAGCACGGATGCGATAATAGTCTTTTTGTGAAATGGGATCGTAACGATGGTTGTGACATTGGGCACATCCAACCGTTAGTCCGGTGAGCGACGTTGTCACCATCTTCAAGGTTTCACTGACAACTGCATTTCGACCTTCATCGTGTCCCGTGCCAGAACCTGTTCCGTCAGCCACCATTCTTAGATAGCCGGTACCGGTTAATAACTCTACTTGCTCGGGAGTTAAATCTGCAACGTCACCATTAATCAATTCATCGCCCGCTAACTGCTCCCGAACAAACTGATCGTATGGCTTACCCTGGTTGAACGAACTCACTACATAGTCTCGATAGAAAAATGCCCAGGGTCTTTCGACGTCGGCATCGGCCTGACCTTCTGAATCAGCATAACCAGCAGCGTCCAGCCAATGTCGTCCCCAACGCTCGCCGTATAAAGGCGAGGCAAGCAATTGATCAATCAGAGCTTCATAAGCGGAGGGATCATCGTTTGCTAAAAACTTCTGCACAGCCTGTGGGGTAGGTGGTAACCCAGTCAAGTCAAGGTAAGCTCGCCGTATCAATACTTCACGGTCAGCACGCGACGAGTAAGTAAGCCCAGCCTCCTGAAGTCTCGCTAACAGGAATATATCAATGGGATTGGCTGCCGATTGAGCATTGGCTACCTGAGGCAACGAGGGTCTCACAACCGGCTTGAAAGACCAGAATTGCCGCTCCTGTTCGGTTATATAAAAACCTCTGTCAATCGTGGCCGGCTCCACGCCTTCGATCGGAGCACCACTGGCGATCCAGTTGACGATCGTCGTGATCTCTTCGTCAGCAGGACGGACGGCAACATCTTCTGGCGGCATCAATCCACTGGTCAGGTAATCCACCAGTAAACTCTGATCAGGCTGACTTTCGATGAAGGCCGGTCCGGAATCACCCCCACTAAGCATGAAGCGTTTAAGTCGCAGATCAAGTCCACCGCCCAGCTCTTCTTCCTCGCCATGACAGTGAAAACAATGCGCCTTCAGGATCGGCCGTACATCTTTCTCAAACGAGACGGCACCCGCAGCAAACAGATGGGAAGCACTTGCCAGGAAGGATGCAAGGCATATTAAAAGGTGTGAAGGATTCATACCCTTATCTTAACGTGAATTGACTGTAACTTTGAGGTTAATTGTGTGTTGGCAGTGCAAATCTATTACATCCTCCCCAGTTTTGTCGTGTATTTAACGATAGATCGACGTCTCCCTTTAACCGATACTTATTTAGGGAACCAGTCATATTTAGAACCAAAAGCGACCTTCAGTGACCAGCCGCATCCTTTACTACTTGTCGATAACACTTTTTGTCTTTGGAATATTCACCTATCCATTTACACAAAATGTCCTAGGTAGCTTCGGGCTTTGCATCACACTGGGAACACTTGCTGCACTTGTTTCACTTGCTGAACCTGATATTGATCGCACTCGACGAGACGCCGTCATTGCCCTTTGTATAAGTGTTGTCGGGGCTGTGGCACTGAGTATTGTCGCGCCGCTATTGATCGTACTCTGGTGGGGGCCTGTCATTCTAATGCTGGAAACGATTGCTGTTGTTTCTCTCATCAGACGACATCGTAAAAATCTCGAAGCCCTAGATCCCTCTAATCAACCAGCAGTAGAAGAGGTCATCGACTTTCAACCTTTTAATGCCGGACAGGCAATTCCATATACCCAGGAGCAATTTCAGGCCAAAGTTGATCAGGCACAGAGCTATGGATTTGTCATTGTCATCATTACGCTGCTTTCTGCTGGACTGGGGCTTGCCGGCGGCCTAGCCTATGAATGGTTTGTCGAGCCGACAGACTATAAAAGTCAAATCGCCACTGCCGATGGAGATTGCGCACAGGATTGCATATTAGATGAGATCAAATCCGCATGCAGTTGTCTCTGTGTAGGTATAGAAGCAACAGGAGCAGCATTCTATGCATCCGCGAAGGGTGCGATGATTGGTGCCGGAATAGGACTGGCCATTTCAGGCGCATTCCTCGTAGTACGGCTTACCGGAGCACCAGCAGCACAGAACTAAGGACGCCTTTATTCTTTCTGAAGGATTATCCGGTTACCTCTTAACCACAAAGTCCCCAGCGCTGAGGGTTAATCAAAGTACAAGTACTTCATCTAAACCTGAACGCCCAGAAGTTCACCGGTACTGTCGTTAAATGACGGAGTATTCACTCCCATCTTATTTAGCATTGTGACAAACAGATTTGACATTGGCACGTCATTTGACACTCTCAAATATTGATTGTGCCTCAAGCCCAGTTTATTACCACCGGCAAACACCAGTGGATAGTTACTGTTGTTGTGCGTCGTACTATTGCTACTACCGTAGAGCACCATCGTGCGGTCTAGCAACGTGCCGTCACCTTCCTGAGTTGCCTGCAGACGTGCCAGAAAATAGGTCAACTGCTCAACCATGAACTTATCCCATTCACCAAGAGCGACAGCACCTTCCGGCTTGTTCCAGCCATGAGCAAGCGAATGCAGATTGGCTTTAAATCCTTCTCGGAACGGGAAGGGACCGGCGACACTCGAAGCGTCAGCCATGCTGGCGATCTGATAGGTCGCAACTCGGGTCGAGTCTGTCTTAAATGCCAACCACATCAAATCATACATTGTTCGCATGTATTCTTTGGGTGCTTCTGTATCTGCATCCAATTTCAAGACATCTCGCTCTTCGTCGGTCAGCGATGGTAATGGGATATCAAGCCACTTCTGAGTGTTTTTAACGCGTTGTTCGATCTGTCGAACTGACGACAAATACTCGTCCAGTTTTTCCTGGTCTCGGCGGCCCAATCGGCGCCGCAGTGAATTGGAGTCTTCCAAAACCAAATCAAGCATGCTACTGGCACTACGCAAACGACGATGATTGCGTTGTAAATCTGCATCAGCCGAGCCAAACATCCGGTTAAATATCATTTCCGGCTGATTCAAGGCCGGGACCGGACGACCTTTATCGTCATAGCTTAAGGTACTAGACCTCGTCGGTTCACCGACCCCTCCGTCTGTACTCATGGTCAGGGATGAAAATCGTGTTTGGCTACCAATTGCATTAGCTGCCACCTGATCGACGGACACCGTATTGTGTAGCAATTTCTTGTCAAACAGAGCACCTGTCAGAAAAGTATCTCCCGTATCATGGCCGCCCATCCGGCGACCATTAGGATGAGACATCCCACCAATCACCGTCACAGACTTACGCACGGATTCCAAAGACTTCAAGCTCTCGTTAAAAGTGAATTCCTTCCCTTCGCCATCCGGGAACCAACGCCACTTATGCAGATCGCTACCTTCTTTTGGAAGGCTGATTCCAAACGGAAAATACATAGCACACATACGTGCGGGCAAGTCAGCCGCCACCGCTTGTTCACCCATGGCTTCCAGATAGGGGAGTGCCATGGACACACCGCTTCCGAGCAGGAAGGTACGACGATCTAGGTGCCACGATTTCATAATATTAGCCTCAAGAGTCTTTTTCTTTATCAATGACAATTACTTACGTTACATAAATAATCTCAAATTTCAATTTTAACGTACAGGTGAATTGCTACCAACGACTATTTAGTCAGGAATGCATCGCTGGCAACCAGGTTTTGGATCAGGGCCATAATGTGGTAGTCATCACGCGTAAACTCTTTCGTTAAATCGTCAATTAGATCCTCGTCACTTAACTCCAGGTTGCGACCCAATGCATAAACGGCCAATCTGGAAACAAACGCTCTAGCAAAATCTTCGCTACGATTTTCAACGAGATATTTCTTCAAACTAACAACACCATCCAACTCTGTTCCGTTTGGCAAAGTGTCGATCGCCACCACTGGCTTTTCGTGTACTTCTGTACGGAATAATCCTATGGCATCGAAGTTTTCCAAAGCAATGCCCCAGGGATCGATGCCGCGATGACACGATGCACACGATTCTTTATTGCGATGAACTTCCAATTGCTCTCGAATCGTAAGTTTGGCAAAGTCTGGATTCGTTTCGTCCAGATCCGGGACATCCGGTGGAGGTGGAGCAGGGGGGTCATTTAATAATCGATCCCGCAACCAAACTGCCCGGCGAATAGGGTGTGAATCTTTACCCGTCGAACCTAGCATCAGCACACTCGACTGCCCCAGTAAACCACCACGAATCTCTTCAGTCATCGCTACCTGACGATATGCGTTGCCAATGACGCCCTCCACTCCATAGTGACGAGCCAAACGCTCGTTAAGCATGGTGAAATCAGCATCCAGCATATTTAATGCGCTCAGATCATTTAGAATTAAATGCCTCAGAAAATGTCGGGTCTCCTGCAACATTTCTTCTTTAAGGTCCGCTTGGAAGCCTTGATAAGTTCCTGTATCAATGGCGATCTGCGCGGTATTTTCGAGCTTCAGCCATTGATCGGTAAACTGCTGGTAAAAACGCCAGCCCCTGTCATCCTGCAACATCCGTTGGACCTGTTCGGCTAACACTGTCGGCCGGGTCAACTGTCCTGATTCTGCCAAATCCAGCAATGCCTGATCGGGCATGGTACTCCAAAGGAAATAGGAAAGCCGCGAAGCCAGTTCCCAATCGGAAAGGTCTCGTTTCTTATCCTGAGCCGGCTCTACAAGATACAAAAAGGGTGGGCTAATCAACGCCATAGCTAGCGTCTCCTTCATTGCCTCTTCAAAGCTTGGAAAATCTGCGCGAATCGACAAATAGAAATCCACAAATCGCTGAATTTCGTCCTTCGTGGCCGGCCTGCGAAATGCTCGTTTCAGAAATCGCTCCAAGACCAGTGCAACATATCCCTGCTCATCAAATTGACGCATGTCAGATTCAAACAGAATCTCACGATGCCGTTTGGGTGGCCATTGGTCGAAAACCGGCCCTTTAAAGGTCACTTTCTCTATATGTATTACTGGGTAACCGTCTTCGGCGGGATACCCTTTCTTCTTTTTACCGTCGCGATCAAGCTGCACTTCTTTCGGCTTGCCCGCTCCGTCGTCGTACTGATTCAATACGCGAACGACCAGACCCGGAAATTTACCCTGACCCCGGACGGGAAGCGGATGATTCTCAACCCGACCGGTAAATTCATACGTCGTGGATTCCGGCTTTGTTATTTCAATGGTCTCGGTCACCTTCCAAATCTGTTCGGTGTCCGGCCGATAACCGACAGAAACCTCCATCAAAGGAGCACCCCTATCTTTAGGAATATCGGCGTGTGCCGTCACCGTTACCAAATAGTCACCTTCTTCCGGATAGGTATCCACCATCTTGCCGTAGAAACCCTGCCAGCGTCCCAGATAATTTGACACTTCATAATTGAACCATTTGTCACCAACATTACTTTTCTCAAACGTATGCTCAAACACCTCGGGAGCATCACCTGTGACAATCACTCGGTCGAGCGCTCTGCGAGCAGCATCCAAATAGTATTCGAGTTGGATCGCCGTCATTTGCAGTGACTGGCCATTATTCTTAAATCCATCCGGTGATGCGCCTTCACGAGGAAGGTCACGCGCATAGTCCATCTCAAGATCAAACAGATCCCGCATCGTATTTTGATATTCTTCTCGATTCAGTCGACGCAAAACCACACGACCGCCAGTACTCTTGAGCTCCGCTTTCACCCGATCTATTTCACCGCGAATCCAATGAACGAGAATACTTCGCTCCTTACTGGTCAATGGTTCACCATCTTCCGGAGGCATTTCACCTTTGTTGAGCACATGCATGGCTTCATGCCAGGCCGTGGCAGCACCTCTATCGGCCAGAAAATCGGTGGACAGATTGTCTAAGCGTACATCTGCTTCCTGGACGTCTTCACCATGACAGACAAAACACTTTGCTTGCAGAATAGGCAGCACAGAAGACTTAAACTTTTTGTTCCCGCCGGGTTTCTTCGCTTGAGCGACCGATATGCATATCAGCATCAGGCAGACAACAATAGGCATAATTATCTTGAGGTTTTTCATAACTGAATTTTAACCTCAAATTCGGGAATCATGGAATATCGGCCATCTAATGTATGTGTTGAATAAAACTAAACATCACACCACTCGATTGCCTGGTGTAACCCGGCTACCGGATCACGCGTGGGTATAAACTCATGTCCCACATAACCGTCATACCCAATGTCCACCAGTGACCGCATGCAAGCCGGATAGTTAATTTCCTGATGGTCATCGAGTTCAGCGCGGCCCGGGTTGCCTGCGGTATGGATATGGCCAAGCCAGTCCTTATGCTCGTGGATTCGCCGAATTACATCTCCATTCATGATGGAAACGTGATAGATATCAAATAGTAGTTTTAGATTGGGTGAACCAACTCGTTTCAGGATATCAATACAGTATTCAACATCGTCACCCTGATAACCGGGATGTCCCTTCATCGGATGTGTATCGTCACGTGTATTGAGGTGTTCCAGACAAATTGTCACTCCCGCTTTTTCTGCGTAACCAACAACCTCCTTGAAACCTTTGACACAATTGACCGCGCCTTCCTCTTTACTCAACCCTTCGTCATAGCCGGTAAAAGCGATGACTTTTTTCCAACCAAACTGTTTACATTGATCAATCGACTTTTTGGTGGCCGCGATCACCATCTGATGGTAGTTCGGGTTGTTGAAGCCTTTCATGAACGGCGGGCCCCCAATATCTATTCCGGCGATGGCGCACTCTAAGCCGTTCTTTTTCAAGTCAGGATAAAATTTAGGATCCATCAACTCGACACTGGCACAACCCATTTCCTTGGCGATTGGTATCAGTTCATCGGGACTCCAGTAGTCCTGGAAGCACCAGGCAACAATCGAGTGTTTAATGTTGCCATTCTTGGCAACTCGTCGAATCCGTTTACCCACGTTGATTTCCTTTTCCGTGTCTTCAGCCTGAACCTGTGCAGCGGCCAGTGCACTGCCAACCGCTGCTGTTGTTGAAAGCATCTGTCGTCGATTTAGTTTGCTCATCGTAATTCCAGCTCTCGTTCTTACATGTATTCTTAAAAAGCATCGTAAATTGTTTTGGCAGACTTCACTCGCGCGCCAGCTGCTTCATAAATTGCCTTGGTGAAGGCGGGCACGTCTTCTCCGACAACCATTAAACGATAGGGCGCACTTAATGCCAGAATGCCAGGTAGGTCGCCGTATTTAATCGCACCGGGCAGGAAGTTGACATCGTCATATTGCGTGATGTTACCAAAACGAAAACCATTAGTATCAATAATGGCCGTATGTACTTTTTCCCCTGCTAACGCTCGGGCTGTGGCGGCAATCGGTCCTGCTCCATTCGCACCGACTAACACAATATTTTTCGTTCCATGTTCATCATTTGCGACAAACGAAATCAGGGTGAGCAGATCATGTACGCGCTGAACAAACAGTGCATTGTTGTAGCCATACGTATACGCAGGAATTTTTCGCGAGGTTGTCGTGGCCAGACGCTGGCTATCGAATGACGTCCCTTCTTTCAGAAACTCTCCCTGGTATAGCAGGTCTGCCCCAATGACAGAGACGCCTTCTGCAAGCAATGATGCTATTTCCTTATTGGGTTTACCGTCATCACCATACATTCCGGCCTTGCCCTGACCATCGGCCCAAACAACGACGGTACCTGTCCATTTCGTCTTCGTTGGAAAAAAGGACGCAACTGGTAATTCTTCACCGGCAGGATCGTATCTCAGAATATCCGTGAATTCGTGATAGCCTTCGCGTTCAAACTTACCAACTTTCACCCGACTAATCTCATCGACGGATGACAGACCACGTCCGACGATGGCTTTCAAGGCCGCGCCGTGCAATCCCTGTAATGCCTCAACTTTGTTTTCCGCTGATCGTAAGACACGAGCAATCTGGCGATTACTGTCCTTATCGATGACTCGCAACAATTTGATCTCATGGGGCACACCGGCTTCGGGGGCAGGGTGTTCGTCGTCCCAAACAGAGTACTCTTCGGGAGTCAATGGCTTCCAGTCTTGTTCGACAATCGGCTCTTCCAGCCCCAAGTTCATATGTTTGTTAAACCAGTGGTACATATGACGTCGCGTGACATAGTTGTAGTTATGCCCGAAATTCAGATAAGAGACACAAAAAACATCATCAACATCTCCCACCATTTTGTAGAGTTGTTGCAGTTCGGGATAACCCTTCGTCTGAATATCCTTGGTCCAGTCATTGGCCCCGGTCATCGCAATCGGGCGTGGGGCAAACAGGGCTGTCAGCTCAATATTCCCGGTATCCACTCGCAATAGACTACAGTTTTCACACGGACAACCTCCCTGCATGGCAGTAGATACCATTCCCTGAGGAAACGACACAATTGGCCTTGCATCCAGAGCTCCCAGCAAAATTGTCTGTGTGCCACCTCCGCTGCCACCGGTAATACCGATCCGTTTTCCATCAACGTCTGGTAAGGACTGCAAAAAGTCCAAAGCCCTGATGGAATTCCAGGTTTGCACGCCCATAATGCTTTGCATTCGCATCTCTGCCTGAGCCGAGAAGAACCCCCATTGGCTTGGTGATTCCAGATCCGGTCGGCGGTCGTTCAGTCGATGGGAAACTTCCATGGGAATCTGTAGGGAATCCACATAACCTTCCATGTCATAAATGAAAGTGACGCATCCCATGCGCGCAAGTTGAGCACAGCGAGCCAGCTTGGGGAACCTTCCCGAGTTCTCAAATTTTTCATCGCCGTTCTCGATGAGTTTCTTGATGCCATCGCCGTGATCCTGCATCCTTCCACCATGCCCATGAGGCGTGAGGACAGCCGGAGACTTACCTTCGGCGGCCTCCGGGCGGAATAACAGACCGGAAACAAAGTGACCGGGATAGCTCTCAAAATGGACCTTTTCGATCGTAAACCCGTCGCGTAATGATTTGCCGTATATTTTGGCGTTCAGCGGCGTCTTCGCTGGCTGCGGCCAAAGCCCCAAAGCAACCCGCAGGCGCATTCTGAGATGATCGCGTCGCGTTTCCCAGGCCCTAGCTGTATCAGGAACGGCAAAGGGAAAATAGTTATTCAGATGTCGCAACTCACCAAGACGACTGTCGTCTGGCAACTGGCCATCTTCATAGACATCTGTTTGTGCAAACAGGCCGACTGTAAGCAAACATGCTACTGCGCAGGCAATACCCTTGAACGCTTTCATGGCGTCATTCCTATTGATAAATAAGAGAGGCTAAGAAACAGCGACGGCTGTTAGTCCAATTCTTTAATCTCAATGTTACGGAACTGAACAGGATCATTGTGACCCGCGAATCCAAAGTGACCTTCCAAAAGGCTCAGGCCTGGATGCTTCTTCAGCACTGCCGGATCTTTCGCGAGCTCAGCAACGTCTGCATCGAGAATCACTGCACCATTGAGTTCCACTTTGATTTTTGTGCCCTGAACGGTGACTTCTTCATAATTCCAGTTACCAGCTTCGTAAAGATACCCGCGAGCTGCAGGAATCAATCCATAAACAGATCCGTGGTATTGGTATGGAGCCAGCTTGCCAGGATACTGCGTATCCAGCACCTGTAATTCTGTCATGCCCTGATAAGCGGGGTTACCACTTCCCGGATATCGAATCGCCAAACCATTATTTCCTGCCGGTGGCATCTTGATTTCCAGTCGAACTACAAAATCTTTGTACTTCTTTTCGGTATAAAGATTTCCGCCTTTGCCCTTTTGGCACTGGATTGCTCCATCAACCACTTCATACTCGCTTACTGCGCCGGCCCAACCATCGAGATTTTTACCGTTAAACACGGACTTGAATCCTTTGCTGGAGGCGGACTCGCGGAGAATCTTGTTTGCTTCGTCCGAACCAATTTCACGAACGAAGATATTGCGCCAGCTGATTTCACCACCATGAGTCTGAAGTTGAATTGGACCCTTGGGAAACAGTGGGCGTTTACGATCGAAATAGTTTTCCATAATCGCATTATCAACAACTAATTTGCCGTTTAACCAAACACTGGTGCGAGCGCCAATTTGACGAATCTTAAAGCTATTCCATTCACCAAATGCTTTGTCTGCCAAAACCAAAGGATCTTTGCCCTTGGCGCCCTTACTGTTATTCCAAAGACCTCCAGATCCTTTATCAGCTCCAATGCCGAATTTCTTTTCGTCTGTAGAATCCCAGATTTGAACCTGTGGCACTCCTTTCAGATAGATACCACTGTCAGCCTTAGCCACAGTTTTATAATCGATCATCAATTCATAGTTTGTGAATTCAGCTTCGCTGGTCAGATACAAACCATAGCCATCATTGACCAAAACGCCATCTTTCACTGACCAATGTTGATTGATGTCATTGAGGCTTTCCTTTTTATAGGCGGCTTGTTCCTCTGCTGTCATGGACCACAGAGTTTCCGGGTTCTTGGTCGACCATCCGTACCAACCATCTACATTCTTACCGTTAAACAGAGCTTTCCAGCCTTTAGGCGGAACATTTAACTCACCAGCAAAAGCGGGAGCAGCAATAAAAGCAGCCAGAACCAGTGAGAGGATTGTCTTTTGAAGTTTCAAGGGATTATCTCCACATAGGGGTGGTCAATTGAATTCGATATGCACTCATCCTAAACCCTCTGGTAAGTGAATTCCATGATTCCAACAAAGAAAATCAGGGATCTGTTTAGACAATCGTGCTAAGCGATTATTTCGTCGATTAGATGTCCGTGAACATCGGTCAACCGGCGATCGATCCCGTTGTTACGAACGGTTAACTGTTTATGGTCGATCCCAAGTAAATACAACATGGTTGCATGGATATCATAGACTTGCGTGGGGTTATCACGATCCAGTGGCTTGAACCCCCATTGGTCCGATTCACCGGCTGTAACACCGCCTTTTATACCACCGCCACAAAGCCAGTTTGTAAAGACAAACGGATTGTGGTCTCGGCCTTTACTGCCCTGACTACTGGGCATTCGGCCGAATTCTGTTGTCCAAAGAATCAAAGTGTCCTTCAGCATATCCCGCTGTTTCAAATCTTTGATCAAGGCGGCTGTGCCAATGGCCATTCCTTTGGCAAGTGGACCATGGTCTCGTGCGATATCTTCGTGACTATCCCAGTTACGACGTGGAAATCCGTTATCATTTCCAGACCATATCTGTACAAACCTGACGCCCTTTTCAAGCAGCCTGCGAGCAATCAGGCATTTGCGTCCGAAGTATTCCGCTTCTTCAGGAATATTAATATCAGGCCCGTAGGTAGCTCCTTCATTTTCTAGGCCATACATTTTGCGTATATGGCCCGGCTCTTTGGATATATCGAGGACTTCCGGGGCACTCAGTTGCATCCTGGCCGCAAGCTCGTAGCTTTCAATTCGAGCATCGAGCCGTGAATCACCGGGACGCTCTTCGGCATATTTTTTGTTAATTCGGTTGAGCAGCTGTAAGCCTCTTTGTTCACCTTGCTGAGTAATAAAATTCGCCCGAGCCGTTAAGTTTTCTATCGGGTTTTCTCTTTGTGGGAATATCGTAGTCCCCTGACTGCTGGCAGGCAAAAATGCTGAACCCCAGTTCTTAGGGCCATTAGATGCATAGCCCCGATGATCCGGTAACACAACAAACGTGGGCAAATTGTCATTAATACTGCCCAACGCATAGCTTACCCATGACCCCATACCCGGGAATCCCGGTCGCTGAAATCCTGTGGCTTGTAAGTAAGTTGCCTGACTATGAACTCCTGTATTACCAACCAGGTTATGAACGAATGCCATTTCATCGACGACTTCACCCAGAGGAGCCACGGCATCACTTAGATGCTTTCCAGACTCACCGTAAGGCCGAAATTCAAAGTATGACTTCGTCCAGGGACCGGCTCCATTTTGAAACAACTCCACCTTTTCACCAAAATCAGATGCTTCGCCATGATGGGCATTAAGCCAGGGTTTGTGATCCCACAAATCAATGTGACTTGCCGCTCCTGACATGAATAGCTGAATCACACGTTTGGCTTTAGGAGGATGATGAAGCACTCCACCTAACGCTCCGGAATGAGCTGATGCTGTCATAGGATCCAGCCCCAACATAGATGCCAGAGCAATTCCGCCAAGTCCTCCACCCGAATTCCATAGAAATTCGCGTCGCGATAGTCGGGATGGATCTGGACTGGATGGATGGTTCATAACAGTTTTTTCTAGTCACTTAATCGACAAACACAAATTCATGCAGGTTATAAAGCAGACGGCAAAGGTTTTCTAATCCATGCTCGGTTGCATATGTCAGTAGTTCCGCTTGCTCAGATTCCGTGGGAGCTCGGCTAGTTAACCGGGAAAACGCGTGGCGGACTTGTTCGGATGTTGATGTTTGACTTGTCATGAGATCGTTGGCGAAGTGCTCGGCCATCGCCAGATTGAACTTATTGTTCAGCAGGGCCAGCGCCTGAATCGACGTCAATGTTTCATCTCGCAACGGTGTACTCTTAGAAGAATCTGCGCAGTCCAGAATCGTCATAAAGGGATCCGGCTGACTGCGGACGATAAAGCGATACACACTGCGGCGGTGGCTTGTAACATCATTTGGATCATGCAGATGATATTCATAGTGAGGTGAGTGCTGTGGGTGTTCTAATTTAAACAAATAATACCCGGGGCCACCCATCTGATTGTCCATTCGTCCGCTAACCTGCAAAATCGAATCACGAATCTCCTCCGCTGATAGCTTTCGTCGGTTCATACGCCATAGAAACTGGTTGCCGCTGTCTATTTCACTGTTGGCTTCGTGAAAAGCCGATGCCTGACGGTAGGTGGAACTAAGCATGATTAGCCGATGCATATGCTTAAACGACTGACCATGATCCCGGAATTCCATAGCGAGCCAATCCAGTAATCGTGGATGTGTTGGTAACTGACCCATCCGGCCAAGATCATTGGGAGTGGTTACGATTCCTTGTCCGAAGTGATATTGCCAGATTCTGTTAGCAACACTGCGCCATGTCAGCGGCTGGTCTTTTCGCACAACCCACTGAGCTAAGGCGACTCGGCGATCACCTTCTGAGTGAGCTTCATCAAGCTGAAAGACTCCATCGGCATCCAGCAGTGGGATCGTCCCCGGCTGCGTATCCTGACGTGGCTGCAGAATATCTCCACGATGAAGCACTTTGATTGTCCGAGGCTTCCCCTTCGTGGGATTGAATGCGCCCTGGGGCTTAAAGTCAGTTGCAGCGGCAAACACCATTTGACCAGTGGGTAACGATTGAAGTTCTTTATTCAGAGCATTTTGCTGTTGCATCAATTCACCATGACGCTTTTGGCGATCCGGTGTGTTTGCAGATGCCATATGCTGGCCGGCCTTGAGTAGCATGGCTGCCCATTGCTGGGTCTTTGCAACATCTTTTGGCGTCGGCCATTTTCCATCGGTCAGGTTCTTTCTTGCCCAACGTACCGGAGCCTCGATAGAAGTAGGCGACGTCACCACTTTTCCACGGGCAACATTTTTTCCATCTGAATTGAGCGCCACTAACTCTGACACCGCAAACATCTTTGAACCCGCTCGGTCAAAGAGTTTATTCACACTTAATCGAATATAGCGGCCGGTGACCTGTTTTTTGACCGCATAGTATGCGATGCCCAGATTGGGGTAATCAGCCCGGTTCTCATCTGCGACCAATGTCGCTTGCTTAAAATCAGGATCATCAGACACCTCCACTTGAAAGCGAACCGGAAAGCCGAAACCGTTTCCAATTCCACCGAAGTCATCACTGCATGGATGCAATCTTATTTCATTCATCGCCAATGACTCGCCCAGATCCACTTGAACCCAACGTTTACTCTCATCTGCTGGATTCATTGCTGAATGGTAGCCATAAGCGTCGTCGCGTTTGTCCAGTACGGAAAACGCGCTCACAGCCTCGGCTTCCTTCATAGCAGCCTGATATTCCGGGCCCGCTTCCCTGGTAACTTCCTGCTGAATTGCTTCGAGTTTTGCTTTGATATCTTTGCTTGCCTGTTCAATCTCCTGTCGCCTTGATATTACCGAGGTGTCGACGTCGTAAACTCGATCGGCTTTATCGACAGCGGCAAAGACTGCCTGCAGATTGAAGTAATGTTGCTGGGTAACAGCGTCGAACTTGTGATTATGGCAACGTGCACACTGAACGGTCGTGCTAACGAATGTATTCATCGTATTGGTAACCATTTCGTCACGATCAATATATCTCGCTATTCGCCCATCAATCTTCGTCTCGGGAACTTCGACATGGCCAATGAAATCCCAGGGACCAGCCGCGATAAAGCCCAACCCTAATATGCCGTCGGGCGTGTCTGGGTAGAGTTGATCACCTGCTAGCTGTTCACGCACAAATCTGGTGTATGGCTTATCTTGATTAAAACTGGCGATCACATAATCGCGATAAGGCCACGCATTGGGACGTAGTTTGTCTTTGTCATAACCTGCTGTGTCTGCGTATTTAACGACATCAAGCCAGTGCCGAGCCCATCGTTCACCGTACGCAGGTGAAGCTAATAGCCGGTCGATCAGTTTTTCATAGGCCAGGGGATCATCAGATTCGACAAAGGCTTGTACTGACTCCGGTGTCGGTGGCAATCCCAATAGATCGAAATAGGCACGACGAATCAGTGTCCGACGATCTGCTTGCCCTGATGGCTCCAGCCCCTTTTCGAGAAGCTTTGCGAGCACAAAAGCGTCCACAGGGTTTTCAACGGCGAATCGATCAGCAAACACATTCTGGAGTTTGGGAACCTCCTGTTTTTCGATCGCATTCCAAGACCACCAATCGGTACTAGTGACCGCGGGTTGCCGGATCACAAATCCTTCTGGCCACTCAGCACCCGACTGAATCCATAACGAAATGGTTTGAATTTCTTCTTCCGTCAATGGCGTGCGATCTTTAGGCATCGCGGCGGGGTCATCACCATCAGGTTTCAGGACTGTCAAAAAGTGACTGGCAGCAGGATCCCCGGGCTCGATATACCCCAAGTCGAACGCCTCCGCCTTAGTTTGAATAGCAAAGTCGCCTTTCCGATCTTCTGAATTGTGGCAGGCGAAACAATGCTTTTGCAAAAGTGGTACGACATCGTTCTCAAAAGAGACCGTTGCTGGTTTTTGGGCGCACAGAGTCTGCGAGGCAAAAAGTAATAGTGTTACGCTAAACAATTGGTTTCGGACTCGGTTCATCATACTTTTCAGCATACCACAAAGCATGTGGTTATCCAGAAACCTCGATTGCCTGTTCAAGCCCTTCTGCCGCTTCTTTTTCGATCCGCTCAAGCACATCTTCCCGCCGGACGTAAACTAATAATCCAAGAATCGCAATGTTCAGGATGCCCATTGCGGTAAATGCATGAACATCACCAAACAGAGCCTCGACCTTTCCAGCAATGAGATTTCCCACGACATGACCAACATTTGACAGCGTCATAAAGATCGTAAACATCGTGGCGCTCGATTGAGTCCAGGATAGGGCCATAGACTCTGCTAAATAATTGACGACGAATGCCGCGAGCAAAATCTTATAGCCAACAGCATAACTCCAGACAATATGGTTATCCCAGTACCCATCAGCAGCCCAGTCTGTGGGATAAGAATAGCCCCAGTAATCGGAGCTCATAGCAAACAGAATTGACACCAACCCATAACCGCCCATCCCGAAAACCATCATCTTTTTACGACCAAACCGATCCCCAAGAAAGCCACAAATCACTGCCGAAATAGCCTCTGGAATTCCGGCATATCCCATGACATGGCTGGTGTGGGTGGAACTCCAGCCAATTTTCTGATTACAAATCGTCTTTAGGATCGTTTCCATCACTCCCCAGCCAATCAGGCTAAGTAGAACCAGCAAAAAAAATGCCATGGTGGTTCGCATCGAAAAGCCCCGAATGACATCATGAACAATCGAAACAACATTGCGATGGCCCGTTGGTGCCCCAGTCATCTGCTCGTTAGGCTGATACAAATCCCACGGAAATCGTTTGTCCCCCTTTCGTTCAACCAATAATAAGGGCACAAGCATAATCAACAGCAGGATGACAACTTGTGCAGCCACCGCGCCCTGAATTCCGTACTGGTTCATCACGGAGGCTAAGACAGCGGCTCCTGCGGACGTACCCAAGAGCTTACTCGCCCACATCGCTCCATTGACAGCTCCCTGTTCGGAATCGGTGAGAATATCAACGGCCAACGCATCGGAGACTACGTCTTGTAAAACTACGAATACGTTGTGAATAAAGAACACCCACAATAATAGATCGGCCGACCGTTCGACGTCTAAATCTTCGCCCTCCATATGTGGAACAGCAAAATAGATTCCAATCAGAGTAATTGCCATGAGCAATTGAGCCAAAACGATCCACGGTCGTCGACGGCCAAATCCCTTAAATTGAAGAGAATCGATTACCGGTGCCCAGATAATTTTAAAAGTCCAAGGTAACAAAGCAAAGGCTGTCAGTGCACCTACTCGCTCAGTACTAAGCCCCATCCCCGACAAATAGTTGGCCATCGTAATGGTCATAAAGCCCCAGGGCACACCTTGTGCAAAATAGAGGGCACAAAGAGTGAATACTCGCTGGGTTCTACTGTCTGCTAATGCCAAGGTTAATGTGCTCCGGATTATCGAATTGGTTTGCCAGCAACGCGAGTGGGGATTGCCAGTAACTTCGTTCCGCACGTCACAAACAACGTCTTACGATTCACTCCACCGAACGTGCAATTGGTAATTGTATCTTCCGGGGTTTCCCGAAAAGCCAGTATTTTCCCTTCGGGCGACACCACATGAATACCGGGCCTGGTATCCAGCGTTTCACTAGTTTGTCGAGTTGCATGCAGCCCGGCCGCAACATACAGATTGCCCATTTCGTCTATGGCCATGCCATCGCCACTACGCCCGGGATAAAAGTCGATGACCACCTTCTCATCCGTCAAACTTCCGTCTCTTTGGATTTCATAACTTCGAATATCCCGATGATGATCTGCATCCGGATGAGCTTCGATGAGATACAATTTCCTGCCGTTGGGTGAAGTCACCAAACCATTGGGCATATGGATGTCAGGCCAGGCAAGCACTTGCTCAAGGCTTCCGTCTCGATCCAGTCGATACACCGCATTTACATTTCCCTGAGATGGATCCGCTGTCCCGGGACGGGATGAAAAATAGAGGCGGCCTTTGTAATCAAAACAGAGGTCGTTCGGTGCCGCTAATGGGAAGGAGTTGAACTGGTCAGCCATGACCTTAACCGTTCCGGCCTTCCAGTCTGTCCGGGTAACTCGGCCAGCGCCTCCTTCACACGCCCATAAATTGCCCTTTCCATCGAAGTGAAGGCCATTGGCTTTATTGCTGTTCTCACGGAACACGGATAAATTGCGGCCATCCCATTTCAGAATCTTCTCTGCCGGAACGTTTGTGAAATACAACGCTCCGTTACCCCAGGCCGGACCTTCCGTGAACACTTTATCATCTTCAATCGTGGTCAGGACTTTTACCTGCCCGAGAAATTCTTCCGTATTCAGACTGGAATAATCTGCGGCCGAGGACAGGGGAGTCCGCGCTGTCCAGGATGCTAGCAGCGCTGCTGAGCCGCCGAGCATTAATGCTGAGCGTCTATTCACAAGATAAGTCATCGATGATCCTATCAAGAGGTGCCTGTCCGGTTTAAATTCCGAGTACTCGGATTATAGGTCAGTTCCCGGCATGACGCGCATAAAAAAACAGCCCGTGATTTCACGGGCTGTTTCTTGTTCGTAAAGCTATGTTGCTTTGCAGTCCAGATCAGGCCTGGTTCATGCAAACAACAAGTGCGAAGAAGGTAAAACCTTCAATCAGTGCAGCTGCAATAATCATTGCAGTCTGAATCTGACCAGCTTTTTCGGGCTGGCGAGCCATGCTCTCAAAAGCACCAGCGGCCAACTTACCGATACCAGCGGCAGCACCAAGTGTCACCAGACCGGCACCAAAAGCACCTGAAAAAGTAATAAGCGCCTGGTCTCCACCTTGAGCTAAAGCTGGCGAAGCCAAAACGAGCAGAGCACCAACGCTCCACATAGCTAATTTAGCTAATTTGTTCACGGAATTATCTCCTACAATCTAACGTCTAGACGCGACTCATCATTGTGGCGGATCAAGCCACGAGTCAACATTACGAATATTCTTAATTCTGTTTTCAACCTATGTTTGCAGGGGCTAAAAAGCCCTACCAACGCTTGATTTTCAGTCGAAACCAATAGCCTATGGTGACAATAGTGAGTCGTCAACCTTTCACAATTGGATTATCTGACAGATTTGTTAAAAACTATCAATTTCTCCTGTTTTGGCTAGTTTGACGCTGGCTTGACTACTTTTTTCTTGAGTTGGTCAATCAGGACAGCGATTAGAATTAGAGTCCCATAAATCACCATTTGGCGGTATGAATCAACTCCGGCCATATTCAATCCGTTTTGAATAACCCCCAGAATCAGTGCCCCTATAAAGGTTCCAAAGATCTTACCCTCGCCACCCATCAGGCTAGTACCACCGACTACAACAGCAGCGATCACCTGCAACTCATAAAATTCACCGGCTTTCGGCCTGCCCGTTCCGAAGTGAGAAACATCTAAAACGCCGGCCAAACCTGCTGCCAGTCCGCAGATAGCGTAAACCGCAATTAAAACGCCTACGACGGGAACACCGGACAATCTAGCGGCGGTTTCATTTCCACCAACCGCATATACATAACGGCCAAACGCCGTATGGTTCATAACGACATGCGCTACAACAAACAATAGAATCATCATGACAATCTGGCTCGGAATTCCCAGAACTGACGACGAATAGAGGGCTCCGATCGAATTGGCTTCGATTTTAACTGCATCCGCACCGCCTGCCAAAATATAGGACATCCCTCTGGCAACCATCATCAATCCCAACGTCACTACGAAAGGTGGCACCTTAAACAAGGTGACAATCACGCCTGCAAATACGCCGGCGAGAGCACAAACTACCATGGCCACAATAAATGCCAACAACACATCGAGTCCACTCGCGTCTTTTCCGCCAAGGTAACTTTGCAATGTCGTTGCGGCCACGACTGCGGCCAAAGCCATCAAACTGCCGACCGACAAGTCAATGCCGGCCGTAATAATAACCAGAGTCATCCCGATCGCCATAATGGCAATCGGCGCATTTTGATTCAAAATGCCGATGAGATTATTTGCGGTCAAAAACGTCGGCCAGCGATAACTTGTAGGTTTTGCGATTTTCAGGTTTTTCAGGGCCGGGTAGAGCGAGGCCATTTCTGCTCGAGAGCTGGAATTCAATACCCGCCATTTGGACGAAAAATCATGGGTCGCCACAAAATCCACTCGCTCGTCCTGTTGGCCAAGTAGCTCCAGTCGTTTTCGAAGGCTGCTGGGATCTCCCAGTTCAACTCCCACGACATGCGCGCCACCATTTTCTAATTCTTCCTTTAATGTGGTGGCAAAGGCTTCGTCGGCAGCGGTGGTTCGAGCGACTATCAGAACATTGATATCCTTGCCTGCTTCTTTCACGAGGCTGGATGCAAGTTTACGAGCGGCCGAAGGGTCCTCCGGATGCATATCACTGATTGTCAACAAACTGATGAGAACGCAAAGCCCGATTAACACAAAGACCATGCCGTAATCAACAAACAAAACGCGAATGTACTTATTCTTCATCATCAAACAGCCGTATCTTCTCTCGTTCCCGTTGCCAGTTTCATCAACTCCTCCTGAGACACGCCTTCATTCTTTAGACACCCGGCAACGTGCCCTTCATGCATAACTAGTATACGGTCACTCATTCCGAGTACTTCCGGCAATTCAGAGCTAATCATAATGATTGCCTTTCCTCGCCGGGCAAGTTGATTCATCAAAAGATAGATTTCATATTTAGCGCCAACATCAATCCCTCGAGTTGGTTCATCAAAAATAATCACTTCGGCATTACGTTGCAGCCATTTAGCCAATACGACTTTTTGCTGATTACCGCCTGAAAGTGTTTCGGCGACCTGATGGCCGCCGGTGACCTTAATTTGCAGCTGATGAATATATTCGCCAAAAGCCGACGTCTCTTCCGTCTTACGAATGAATCCTGCACGGACGAAATCTCTCATGTTAGGTAAGCCGAAGTTTTCCTGAACCGTCTGTCCTAAAACAAGGCCCTGTCCTTTTCGGTCTTCGGTTAGCAGACAAATCCCATGGGCGATTGCCTGACGTGGCGACTTAATATTGAGCTCTTGACCATCGAGCGTAACGGAGCCGGAATCTGGGCGATCTGCTCCGAATAGAAGTCGGACAGTTTCTGTACGACCGGCGCCTACCAACCCGGCTACTCCCAAAATCTCTCCCGACCGGACATCAAAGGAAACATCCTGGACCGCATCACCGCGTGACAGGCCTTTCACCTCCAGCCGAACTTCTCCCACAGGGCGCGTTTCGTCCGGAAATTCATTGGCGAGACTTCGGCCGACCATTAATTCGATAATCTCGTCTCTTGTCATTTCGTCAGCCTGTTGCGTGCCGACATGCTGTCCATCACGTAACACCATAATTCTGTCCGCCAAACGATCAATTTCGTCGAGCCGATGGCTAATGTAAATAATACCGATACCCTGACGTCGCAGTTCATCAACAATTCCATAGAGTCCTTCGACTTCTCGTGGCGTCAATGCCGCACTTGGTTCATCCATCACGACAATTCGGGCCTTTAATGCCAGAGCCTTGGCAATCTCGACAACCTGTTGCTGTGCCACTGTTAAATCACGACAAAGAGCACTCGGGTCAACCTGAACGCCGATACGCTCAAACAGACTGCGCGCTGTCTCTCGCTCCTGACTCGTCGCAATCCAACTCAAGGCCGAGTTTTCCTGACCCAAAAAGATATTCTCTCGCGCCGTTAATGCCGGAATCAGATTGAATTCCTGAAAGATAATTCCCACTCCGGCATCCTGCGATGAGGTAGGTGAATCGATCTGGATCTTCTGGCCATCTATTTCGATGGAGCCGGTATCCGGAGCATGAACTCCGCCAAGAATCTTTATCAAGGTGCTTTTCCCAGCACCATTCTCCCCCAACAGCGCCAAGACTTCACCCGGATACAAATCAAGGTTTACGTCCGCTAATGCGCGTACCCCTGGAAATGACTTTGATACATTGGTCATTTTCAGCAGGGGCTGAGATTGACTCGGACTCTGGATGCTCACAGGGTCAGCCATTTATTCAGCTGCTTTTAACTCGGGATCTTTTTGAGCATCTTCTTGTTTGTACAGGGCGGTAGGAATCAAAGTTGTCATCTCATATTCCTCTCCCGCCTGATAGGCCAGCAACTTTTCTATAATACCCTGGCCCATTTGTTTGGGAAATTGAATCGGGTCGGCATAAATCTTACCTTCGAGGATTGCCTGTTTACCTGCAAGCTCCCCGTCAAATCCAACGATTTGAATGACATCTAACCGATCTGCTTCTTTAATAGCCTGCCAGGCGCCTAATGCGGAGGGGTCATTAATGGCAAAGATACCTCGCAGATTTGGATGTGCCTTGAGGTTATCAGCGGCAGCTTTATAGCCGATATCCTGATCACCACCACCATTAACTTCGGCCACGATTGTGATTTTGCCGCTTTCGGTGGATGCATTGTGAGCATCCAGAACTTTCTTAAATCCATCGACACGTAGCACGCATGAATTCGCCTGATTAAAGTCCAGAACAAGCACTTCGCCGCCTTCTTCTCCGAGGATTTCAACCATGGCCGCGCCAGCCAGTTCGCCGCCCTGGAAATTGTCGGTCCCAATATGGCCGGCAATTTCAACACCCTCTGCCACGCACTGGAGATCGCATGTGAACACTGGAATTCCAGCTTCATTTGCTTTTTTGATGGCGGGGCCAATAGCAAGTCGATCCGTAGGGTTTAACACAATCGCATCAACGCCCTGACTAATAAAGTCTTCTATTTGATTTGCTTGTTTTTTTACGTCCGAATCGGCATCTGTCGTTGTCACTTCGAACCCATGAGCCGCTCCGGCTTTTTTTAGGCTGTCAGAGATGATGCCAAAGAATGGATTTTTCAGCGACATCGCTGAATAACCAATCTTGCCTTCAACCGGACTATCTTCATTCACCTGGTCGGTAGAACCAACAACATTGCCATCGTCCTGAATTACAGAGCTTTCTTCGCTAGAGCAGCCAGTAACCAAAAGTGCCAAGATAAGAGGCAGCCAAACATACTTTGCCATCGATCAAAATCCTTCATAGCTACAAAGTGAAACGGGTCTCTTCTATATATACCTTGATATATTGAATATAGACGCACAATCAGCAAGTTCCTACGGGTTAGGGCTCTGCCTCGTCCACCGTCTTATAAAGTTTCAGTATATTAAAGAATCAAACCGAACCGAGAATTCGCTGGTCTATGATTGAGAAATTCCAGCAAGACACTCCGTCCAGATTTAATCCCACATTTTTAACTTTCCAGAGAGTCCAATGATGAAACAGATTCTGGCAGCCCTCTTTCTCTTGCCACTTATCAACAGTACAGCTATCGGCGAAAACTGGACAAACTGGCGTGGCCCGAGTTTCAACGGAGTTGCTACCAAAGGAGATTTCCCAACCTCCTGGAACGTGGACCAGAATATTTCGTGGAAACTGGAGCTGCCGGGTGTCGGTTCCTCGACACCTGTTGTTTGGGAAGACAATATACTCGTCACAGCTAATGACGGAGGCTTCAACCTGGTTATCTGCCTGGATCGAGCTGGTAAGGAACAATGGCGCACTCAAGTGGGTTCTTCCCGAGGTGGGAAACATCGCAAGGCAAGTGGCAGTAATCCCTCACCGATTACAGATGGTGAAGCGATATACGTATATTACAAAAGTGGTGATCTGGCGGCTCTCGATTTCACTGGCAAAATAAACTGGGTCTCGAATATTCAGGAGAGTCATGGTGAAGATACTCTGTGGTGGGATCTGGGAACGTCACCCGTCTTAACCAAAGATTCCGTTGTTATTGCCGTCATGCAAACCGGCCCTAGCTTCTTACTGGCAATCGATAAGAAAACCGGGAAACAGCGTTGGAAATCGGAAAGGAATCTGGACGCGCCGCTAGAGGCTGCCCAAAGTTACTCCACTCCGATGGTCATCAATGACAACGGCAAAGAAACTTTGGTCGTATTGGGTGCAGATTATGTCACAGGTCATGATGCTGGCGATGGAAAAGAGTTATGGCGCGTTGGCACTCTCAATCCAAATGGAGAAAAGTACTGGCGGAGTATTGCATCGCCTGTACTCAGTGATGGAATACTCCTTGCTCCGTACGCTCGTGGAAAAACACTGACAGCGATCGATCTTACCAAAGACAAACCAAGTGTTGCTTTTACGATTGACGGAATCTGTGCCGACGTACCAACACCAATCGCTATGAATGGAGCGGCGATTTGCACAACGGACCGAGGGCTCGTAACGAAGATCGATGTTAAAACCGGGAAACAGATTTGGCAAACCGAACTTGAGAAAGCCCGCATGTCTTTTTCGGCTTCACCAATTCTGGCAGGGAATAATGTCTACCTGACCCGAGAAGATGGGGCCACATTTGTCGTCAATGCGGAAAACGGTGACCTGGTGGCTAAGAATACTTTGGCTGAAGAATTCACCGTTTCCACTCCGGTTTTTGCTGACGGCCAGATCTTAGTGCGAACGATGCAGGCGTTGTACTGTATTGGCAAGTAAAGGTAATGCAAAATCCCATACTCATCACGGGTCCGTCCGCATGGATTGGCGATGAAATCAGACTACGCGAAGATTGGCAATTAACGCTGACTCCGGCAGAACTGGATGAAGTGGTGCATGCGCTTAACCTGACTTCCGCCCTATCGATGAGCGAAATTACAAAACACGAATTTAAATTGCCTACACTCGGCCCTCGACTTCACTACGTTCAGCATCAACTCGAACATGGCTCCGGTGCAACTATCATTAAAGGGTTTCCCGCTGATCGCTTTTCGCCGGAACAAACAGAACGTATCTTTTGGGGACTTGCCACCTATATAGGTAACGCCGTTTCGCAAAGTGCGAATGGCGAAAGAATCTTCCACGTTCGAGACGAAGGATTTAAGGTTGGCCACCCCAAGGCTCGCGGCCCGAATACTCGTAAACGACTTAGCTTTCACACCGATCGTTGCGACGTCATAGGCTTTATGTGCCTCAGGCAGGCTCTCAGCGGTGGGATTAATCAGTTGGTAAGCAGTGTGTCGATTTACAACCGGATCTTAGTAGAACGTCCAGACCTGCTAAAGGTTTTGATGTCGCCGTACTATTACAAACGCCACAATGTCGACACGGGAAACCATCTGCCCTACTGTCAACAACCAATCTTTTCATTTCGAGACGGTATCTTCGCTTCAGCTTATCTACGTGTGCTAATTGACCGAGCTTATGCGGATAACGATGTGACGCCTATGACGGACCTTCAACTGGAAGCGCTGAATTATATCGACGAAGTCGCAGCCCGCAGCGACATGCATGTTGAATTCAGACAGGAGCCTGGTGATATCGTACTGTTAAACAACTGGATTACTTATCATCGCAGAACTGAATTTACTGACCATGAAGATCTAACCAAGCGAAGGCATCTATTGAGAATTTGGCTGGCTGTGCCAAATAGCAGGCCGCTCGACGAGATGTTTCGTGATAACTATGGAGCCGTGGAGGCAGGAGCGATCCGCGGCGGCATGCAGGCATCATCGTGAGTTTTTCCTGCGAAAGTCTATTGATGGCCATTTCACTGAACTTTCAAACTACCGTGTAGCGATTCTCTTATGAAAAGCAGTGGTAATGAATCAGCATCTTGGTCAAAATAGAAGCAACATTTTGTTTCTACCCACCAAATTTTGATGGGCCGAAAATTTAACTTCTACTTCACACGACTGGGATTATTAAATCATGGTAAAAGCTACTTTGCTGAGTCTGTTCATCGCACTGGCTGCCACACTAACCATACAAGCCGATGATCAGTGGATTACTTTTGAAGGCAAGGATGGCCTGGGCCAGGGAAAGCACATTGTCTTTGTCAGTGGAGATGATGAATACCGCAGTGAAGAAGCGCTTCCGCTTCTCGCTAAAATTATGGCCGAACACCACGGATTTAAATGCACCGTCCTGTTTGCTATCGATCCAAGCACTGGCAACATCACTCCGAGTCACCAAACTAATATTCCCGGGCTAGAAGCTCTTGATAATGCCGATCTGGCTGTATTCCTGCTGCGGTTCCGCAACCTGCCGGACGATCAGATGAAACACATTGTGGACTACACTAATTCCGGCAAACCAATTATTGGAATGCGAACATCCACACATGCATTCAACATTCGTCAGGATAGTAAATATCACAAATACACTTTCAATTATAACGGGGACTACAAAAAAGGCTGGGGACGTCAGGTACTGGGAGAAACCTGGATCAACCACCATGGCCATCACGGACGCGAAAGCACTGGTGGTGTTCCCGTAGAAGGGAAAGAAAGCCATCCCATCCTCCGCGGTTGCAAAGAAATCTGGGGTGACACCGACGTTTATGGGGTCACTCAGCTCGAAGGGGATTCCGATCCCATTCTGTTAGGCGCTGTGCTTGCAGGCATGACACCAGATGCAAAACCGGTTGATGGCAAAAAAAATGAACCGATGATGCCGGTAGCCTGGGTAAAGACCTACAAAGGAGAATCCGGCAAAGTATCAAAAGTTTTCAACACGACAATGGGTGCTGCTACAGACCTGGTCTCTGAGGGAACCCGACGCATGATGGTCAATTCGATGTTCTGGGGTCTTGGCATGGAAGATGAGATCACCGCTGATCTGGATGTTAGTATTGTTGGAGAATACAAACCTACGAAATTTGGGTTTGGCGGTTTCAGAAAGGGCCTGAAACCTTCCGACTACAAATAATAGAGTGTTGTTGTCATTCCGGAGTTAAGCCATGTTGTCATTTCAGGACGGACTCTCCAGACGTTCCTTTTTACAGGTTGGCGCCTGTGGGCTTTCGAGTCTTGCGCTGTCACAGTTAATGGCTGCCTCTGGTGAAGATGATCCCTGGCGATTGTTTTCCGGTAAAACCGTTATTTTTCTATTCCAGCATGGCGGCCCAAGTCAGTTTGAAACTTTCGATCCTAAAATGTCTGCCCCAGGCAGTATTCGAAGCATGACGGGCGCAACGTCCACCAGCGTACCGGGGACTGAGTTCGGCGGGACGATGAATCAACTGGCCCCGCATGCTGATAAATTCACTATCGTCCGGTCTTATCAAACCGGATCCAGTGCTCATAAAATTCAGCCTATTGTTTCAGCGGATACTTTCGGAGCGAACATTGGAAGTTATCTTTCCCGGATCATTGGTACCAATAATCCTAAAAACGGGATGCCGATGAATGTGGCTGCTTTTCCTAATGCGGTCGTTGAAGAGGAGCCCGGGCCTTTTGATACCTTTGGAAGATTTGCCGACGCAGGACCATTCAGCAAAGGGTTCGAGCCTTTTGTCCCAGGGACAGGAGGCAATTTCCAGGAAGATCTAAAACTTCATATTGATCGCCTGCGTCTTGATGACCGTAAAGCTCTGTTGAGAAATCTGGATAAAATCAAACGTCAGGTGGACTCAGATGGTTCACTTGAAGGATTAGATAAATTCCAATCACAAGCGTTTGATGTTGTGATGGGGGGAGTTTCCGATGCTTTTGACCTCTCGCATGAAGACCAAAAGACCATCGATCGTTACGACACCGGACACCTCACTCGATTTGATGAGTGGAAGGACAAAAACAACAAAAATCACTACAAAGCAAATTCCAACTCTCTTGGGAAGCTCATGTTACTGGCCCGTCGGCTGGCAGAACGTGGATGCGGTTTTATAACCATTACCACGTCTTTCGTATGGGATATGCATGCTGACCAAAATAATCTGGGAATGGTTCGCGGGATGGACTATGTGGGCAACCCGTTTGACCATGCCGTCGCTGCTTTTATAGAAGACGTGGAAGCGCGAGGCCTTCAGGATGATATTTTGTTGGTAGCGACTGGAGAAATGGGGCGTACTCCGAAAATCAACGCTCGTGCGGGGCGTGATCACTGGGGCGGCCTAACTCCATTACTCCTGTATGGAACCGGCATCCCCCGCGGACATATCATCGGACAATCAGCCAAAGATGGAGGTACACCGGCAACGACTCCTGTAAGAACTCCCAATCTGATAGCTACCTGTCTGGATACGTTACTGGATATCCCTCAACTACGCCTTCGAGTGGATGTTCCCTCTGAAGCAATGAAGGTCATTACAGGTGCCGAACCAATCGCCGGCCTGAGCTAAGATAAGATCTTCGGCACCTCTACTTTTTGCTAACCTCCGTCACGAAAGCCACGAGCCCTATGCGCATTCTGCTTGCCCCACTGCTTATACTGCTGTTAACTGCCAGTGCTCTATACGCTCAGACTCCGAAAGAGTATCCCGGCGCAACTACTTATAAATACAAAACCGTTGGTGATACAGAACTTTATCTCTTTGTGTTTTTGCCGGAAGACCACAAGCCAACAGACTCCAGACCAGCTGCTGTTTTCTTTTTTGGAGGAAGTTGGAACGGTGGAACACCAACACAATTCATTCCCCATTGCCGCCATCTCGCTCAACGTGGCATGGTGGCGATAACAGCCGACTATCGAGTAAAAACCCGACAAGGCACATCTCCCCGTGAGTGTGTTAAAGACGGGAAATCCGCCGTAAGATGGGTGCGGATGAATGCTGCTAAGCTTGGTATCGACCCTGATCGAATCGCTGCAGGCGGTGGTTCAGCCGGTGGACATGTCGCCAGCACAACTGGAATCATACGAGGCCTTGAAGAGGCGGGCGAAGACTTAACGGTCAGCAGTAAACCAAATGCACTCTTGCTATTTAATCCAGTCTATGACAACGGGCCTGGCGGATACGGACACGACCGTGTCAAGAATTACTACAAGGAAATATCGCCTATCCACAATATCCAAAAAGGAGCGCCTCCCACGATTGTCTTTTTAGGAACGGATGACAAGTTAATTCCAGTTAGTACGGCTCACAGATTTCAGGCACTCATGGACAAAGCTAAAGTTCGATGCGTACATCATTTTTATGAGGGGGAGCCTCACGGATTTTTTAACTACGCCAAGAAAGCTAATTTCATTGATACGGTCACTAAAATGGATCAGTTCTTGCAGGAATTGAGCTGGATTCAAGGTCCGGCCAACCTTAACTATGAGGCGGTGAAACCATAATGAATGTTGATGATTTAAGACAGGCCAAGCTGGATAGGATCGACCGGTCTCACAAGGTGACAGCTGGCAAAACAGCATTGCTGGTCATCGATATGCAACATGGATTTGTAGATGAAGGAGCATCGCTGGAAGTCCCTGCTGCGAGGGAGATCATTCCAAATATACAATCTCTTGTCGAAGCTTTTCGCGCTGTAAGTATGCCTGTTGTCTTCACTGAATTTGTCTATGCAGACACGATTCCCTGTTTGCGTGGGGACCCGTTCGGCCCGGAGCATCTGGCCGCAGTGCCGGGAGCGGATACTGGCTTTGGCCATCCTTCAAACAACTGCAAAATTGGTTTGGAAGCGGGAACGGGCGTCGAGTCAGCCGCGACCATCGACGCTCTAATGCCACTGGAGTCGGAACTCGTGATTCAAGGCCATACCTATGACAAATTCTACGGAACTCATCTGGATTTAGCCTTGCGTAGCCTCGGTGTAGACCGACTTGTCATCACCGGTGTAACTACCGATTGCTGTGTAAACAGCACGCTCATTTCTGGTTCCACGCGAAACTATCGCGTGACCGCCGTAAGTGATGGCATGGCGACGATCCATGACCATATCCATCAGGCCTGCCTTCAAATCTGGGAAAACAAGTTTGCCCGAATTCGAACGACAGCCGAATTGCTTTCTGAGCTAGGGAACTAACAGCTATTCTTTGACACGAATCGGTCTCAGCCCTTTATAGATGGCTCCATTTGGCTGTTTTACCTGAATCTCAACAGAATAAATTCCGGGAGGTAAATCCTGAGGCAGCTTTGCCTTCCACATATGTCCTGCTGCAACCGGAGCGGACATTTCCACCCAATCTATCTTGCCGTCAATCTTACTTATTAGCTCCCGCTCCTGATCATAAAGCCGCTTGTAATCAGGGTCCAATTCCGAATGGGCTGCGACCATCTCTAACTTAACCGCCTTTCCTTTGCGATTACGAATCACGCCTGAAACTTCAGACTTTACTGAACCTGAAAAAACATTTGCATAGGCATAGGCATCTGCCTGTTGCTTACCACCATATTCTAGTGGAGCGGAAATCTGCATCTGATAATCTGCTGGCCGGTTAGCGGCTTGATATTGGAATGAGTACTGATTGCCGTCAAATGTCACAATCGAATAGCCATTTGGCACTCCGTCTCGTGAATACGCGTGAGGAATGTTTCCATACTTCTTGATCCCTCGCCACCAACTACCGCTGGCGGTCACATTGATCACATGATGATGAGGCTTGTCGCCCTCCCAGCCATCTTCTTTGCCGAGGTAGAGGTGCTGTTGATAATGCTGGTGACCGGAAACACTCATCGTGAATGGGCGGTCTCTTAACAGTTTAAAGATCGCCCCGCGCTGATCCATCTTGGTGATTGGAATGTGCATCATAAGTACAACAAGCTTTTCCTTAGGCACAAGCTTAAGATCGTTTTCAAGAAACGTAAGCTGGGCCTTACTAATGCCACCTTTATACCCGTGCTTTTGAGTTTCGGGATTATAAGAATAATCCACATTATCCATCACCACGAAGTGAGCTTTTCCATATTCGAAAGAGTAATATGCCGGGCCAAACACACGCTCGAAAGTTTCATCGCTGTGTTCGTCTACTTTCGCTTCTCGATTGATATCGTGATTTCCAATGACGTTATACCAGGGAATACCCACGAGCGCAATTCCCTGGTTTTGCGATTCAAACAAACTCAAATCGTCAAACATGATGTCGCCAAGTGTGACACCAAACGAGGCATCAGTGCCTACCATTTCTTCCAAAACATCCTGAATCAAATAATCCACTTCTGCCTGATTTCTCGGCTGGGGATCTGCGAACATGATCGCCTTGAAGAGTTCCGGTTCGTTGGCGGGGTAAAGCGGGAAGTCAACACTGGCTGGTAACTCCCCGGTTGGTGCTACTCCCTCGAATCGCATGCCTTTAGGCGAGCCCTTTGGTTTGTGATTGTAATAGAACCTCGGCAAATTGGAGTCGCTCAACGGCGTCATCCAACCAGACGGCTTAATAACAAACAAAATCGTGTCGTCCGAGACCGGCAATTCATACGATCCATCACTAGATGTCACCGTAACTTCCCGACCATTAGAAACCCGTATGCCGTTCAGACCCTTTTCATTGGAATCAAAATTTTGGTTGAAATTGGCATCATGATAAACCCGGCCTTTCGCTATTTGTTGAGCAAATAGCGATTCCATACCGCTGCAACTTATAAAAACAACAGCGGCAATTAAAATTCGACTCATTACAATCAGGCTCCCCACTATTAAAAATACAAAATATGCTTTGTCGATACTTCCTATTCAACTCAATTTAAACCTACAGATGTGAATTCGCACGAATAATAATTTAAACTAATAGCTGCTTTAGTCTCCCTTCTGCACCGATTTGATACGTCTATGCCATCAAATGAATTTATCGACCTGATCCAGCAGCGACTGGGAGATCCCCTGTCTGATCAGCAACATGAATACTTAGCTGAACTTGCTGACGAGCAACCACGTCTGTTTTCCACTGCATGTCAGGAAATCAAAGCTCAAAATATTGAAGTCATTCCAGTAGATTTAGAAGATGAATCCGCCATGGATGATTTACTCGCCTGGCTCAATCAACTGGCTGCCACCCGCAATGCCGGAAAAGGATTTAATAACCTGCTTCTTGGTGTTGCTGTGATTTTAGTTATCGGAGCCATTGGTAGCTGGCTCGCATTTTTTGGTCCGGAAGAATTGGAAGTCGCCAATAACAACCTTCCGGACAACCCTGTCACAGAGAATTCGACAGACAGAAAACTGGAAGATTCGGCAAATAAGGGTCCTACGGAAGAGGTCGTTAGTCCGGCTTCTCCTATTAAGAAGGAAGCTGGTGATCCCGAGACCGTCATTCCGGAGAATCCTGATAATGGCAGCCCGCCGGAAGAGCAGGAGGCTTCACCCCCCATGCCGATGGTGCCTGTGGTTGGTGAATTGATGCTTCCAGAGCGTCCTGTCACGCCAACGTGGCAATCTTTTGATGATCCAGCAGCCCGCCTGGATCATTCGTGGACCACAACCACGACTCGTTTCCTAACACCGGCGGCAGAAGAGCCCGGGTCTTTAAAGCCAATCCAGCGGGATGGGACTACCGAATATTTTGAGCTGTTGGGGAATTTCACCCTTCCTCCCCCGGACAACGACGGCAGAAGCCTGCGCATGCGGTTTTCTGACTTACGTAGTCTTACAGTGACCGCGATCAACGCTACTCAACAGGTCGAACTCAACTATGACGGCCATCTCAACATGAAACGATACACGTCGCTTCCGATTCCAGAATATACGGCCAATCTTCCATATAACTATCGTTACCGGATGCGTCGACACTTTGTGGAGAGCCGGGTTGATCCGATGATTAATTTTGATTGGGGGCTGGAAGGACCAATCGTGAATCAGCGTCAGGTCGACCGTGATTATTTCAGCGTTGAATGGTCCGGCGTAATTTTGGTCCCCAAAACCGCTTCATACATTTTTCACCTTGATGTTGATGATGGCTATCGACTTGAAATAAACAACTCCGTTGTCGGTGAACGTTGGAGTACGGTTTTGGCTAATGCCCCCTCCGCGCAGCACACGGCAACCCTTCCGGAAGGTTCATTGCCGTTCAAGCTCCAGTTCTTCAGCGATCGAATGGAAGCCCGAGCCCATTTGTCCTGGGAATCCGAAGGACTCGTTAAACAGATCGTGCCTGCCAGCCAGTTCAAAACAAGTGCCGAACCCGATGCCCAGGAGGGGCTTATGGCAAGTTACTGTTTTGGGCCTGTGGTGGAAGCAAGCGACACTCCGGCTGACAAAGCTATCGATCTGATGCATACCGACAACGGAAGCTGGTATGCCCTAACAAGGGGGGCTATCAATTTCCGATTTCAGGACAACAAGTTTGTGGTAGCTCGCGGCGATATCCCCATGACGGCATTACCGATGGATACGCCACCTACTCATCTTGAGATGAAAGTACAGTCTCGGCTAAGGTATCTCGATTCATACACTTTTGAGCCTATTGATCTGTCATCCTCTAGTCCCGCAGATTTGGAAGCAGCTAAACCGGCGGGGGAATTGTCCTGGTTCGAATCGACCGACAATCCAGCGACAGAAACTCGATTTGATTATGACAATGATGGAAATGTCATTTTATCGCGAGTACAAGGCGATGCTGCCATCCATCTTTCCACGAAGGTACCGCTCAAAGGGGCGACCGAAATCTTTGCTCTCATGCCTGCTCAACATCTTTCAGGTATAAGGTTTGAACACCCACAGACCGGCGTATTTTACAGTCTGTTTGCTTTGCAACAGGGAGATGAATTCGCCATTTCCATGAATCCGACAGACCTGACATTCACTTCTGCACAGTATCGTGCAGGAATGCGAGCTCAGAAAGCGATCTGGTGGCGAGCCCAATATTCTGACGACCTGTTTGTTATTTCTTTCAGTCCGGACGGCATTCATTGGATTCCCGGCCACACTTTTACTCTGGCCGCTTCCTCTCCAATTAAACGAGAAATCTCCTTTGGCCCCACCATTCATGTTGGTTCAGAGCAGACTTCCGTCAAGCTGAATAAAGTACTCGTTCAGCACGACGACCTTATCGAACAGCTATCTTTTCATCTGCCAATCGGTTCGGTTCCTAATCTTACCGGACTCAATGGAACAAATAACTTACGGCTGCCTGAATATATCGACTCACTCGAGTTGGAGCGGCCCAAACAGATTTCACCGGAACTTTGGAGGTTGGCGTGTTACGCGAAAGTGCTACAGCTCAATGCCACTCCGACCATGCGTGTCGAAGGGCTCGTCAAACTACTGCATTATGCTGTGAAACACCATCGCGATTTTCGTAAGGTAAGGCAAGCGTTGGCCAAAGCACCAAGTCGCCTGCAGTTCCGCCGGCCTGATACGGAGATTGCTTCCTGGGTGAACATCCACATTTTGTATGATATTCTGGCGGCACGCCTATGGTTTGAGGGTAAACCTGAACAATTGGCCGAACTAATTGATGATTGGACAAAAATCGATGCTGGTGCCGGCGGGCGTCAGCGTTACAACATGCCCGTCTCACCCGAACTATTAACTCGACTTTACCTGTATCATTTGCGAAACAATCAACACTGGGAAGAGCTTTACTCTTTCGCCACACGCATTGACTACCTTTCGCTACCAGCACACGGCTCTCAGATATTCGATAAGGATTTTGCCACATGGCGAACCGCCCGCTGGATGCGTGCTGAAGCTGCTGACTATTTAGACGGAGCCATTAAGCCGAATGACCTCGCCCGTTTTCAGGGTGAACGCTCGCATCAGGTGGAAACGGATCGGGAAACCGTAAATTCGATGCTCGAGCTCTTACAGGCTGTAGAGACCGATGATCTGGAAAACGCAATGAAGATGGTGGTCGACAAGCCTTTAGTGACCGGATTATTTCCTGTCGATAAATTCGGCCTCCATTATCAGTCCGGAACAACCTTTCTTAAATCTCTGTTCGCTGAACACGAATCGTTCACTAACAAAATGAAAACAGAGGGCTCCGAGCTTGCCGAGTTGCGATTAATCACGGCGATCAATAATCAGGATTACAGCGAGCTCAATGAAATTGCTCAAAAGTTTCCTGGAACGGATGCTGCCAGACAGGCATTGCAGCTGACGGCTGACTTACGACTATCCTCGGGTGATTTCCTCCCAGCCGCTCAGCGTTATCAAGAACTTATCGAGCTATATCCCAACCAATACCATGGACTTTGGTTGGCTAAAGCCAATTTAGCACTCGCGCTTTCCGGCCAGAATCCCGGCCGTGAAGTTGTTGCCGACGTCCATTTGGAGGGCGGGCAGGTCTCTACGGCTGAATTCAATGCCATGATAAAGCAGTTAGTCGATTATCGTGGAGCACAGTATCGAATCCCGGCGAAACCGATGTTGCCGCTAGGACAAAGAAACGTAGATCCGGTTAAGGACTTCGCTATTCCCGGTGCCGCTCGCAACGTTCAACGAATTCGTCAAACCAGCTATTTGGATTTGGGATCGCGACTCGTCATCAATCAACCCACTGGAATAAGTTGTATCAACGCAGCGAACAACTCTGTCACCTGGGAGCACACCGATGACGGCCGCGGAATCCCGGTTGAATTCAGTTATGCTGGAAAACCGGCTCGCATTGGAGCTGATTTGTTCTCCGCGGTATTTAGCAAACAGCGACTTTCGTGGCGACGTATCAAGGCTACCACCGGCGAGGCCGTCTGGGACGTACCTATTAACGGCTTTCCGTTAGGCGATCCAATTGTTGCAGGGAATTCTATTTTTGTGCTCAAGGTCATTCCACAGCAGACCACATTTGGACAGATCATTTTTGAATGAATTAATTCCACGAACGGCTCCGTCTCCAATTCCATGCCTTTAATGACCGTGCAACGCAAACCGGAACTCTTTCAGTCGGCTCGTAGTGTTTTGGCGCAGGATCGTATCGTGTTGGTGCTCGACAGCACTGTTTACAGTATTAGTCTCGAAGGGGAATTAATGTGGGCCCAAATGCTCAGCCAGGTTCCCAAGCTTGCCGACCAGCATTTACACGATCGAATCAATGCCACTCAACCCCTTATTAGTGGCGATCGAATCATTGTTCATGCCGCAGGCTCTCCTGATGTTGTTTGTTTGGATAGAAAAACGGGAAGTACCGTCTGGCGATTCCAGCAGCCTGATGTTCAGGAGTTAATCGGCCTTTGGAAGGATCGTGTGATTATCAGTTGTCGAAACGGCGTGCAGGCGATCAGTATCGACTTCGGGGCACCACTCTGGTTTCAACCCGGTAGTCCCCGACCAAGTGCTGTGAGCATCATGGGCAACCACGTTCTGATTTGTAATTTAGACAAAGAGCCGACTTCAAGAGTTGTGCCTTTAAGCAATCAACGATCACTGTTATGGGTTCAACCACAGACTGGGAAAATCGTTCAGGAAGCCGAACTCATTGGAAACGAAACCACATTATTCGATATCGAACTTGTCTTTCCGTTTGGTCGCAAACTCTACGGAATTAGCAACATAAGTACCGGCAGCCATTCATTGAAACTAATTGAGGTGGTTTTGCCATGATGATGCGAGCTTTTTCTGTTTTCTTAATTACAACCTCTTTTGTAATTGCACAAGAAGCTGAATATCGAGCCATCTTCGGCGAGAAAGAAGTCGTTACCGGAGTCAAGCTATCCGGATGGGATCGGGTCGACAACCCGCCCGATCTGGATACCGTAGCACTCTTAAGTGACGCCAAAAAGATCCGATATTTTGAGAAGCTGGGAGCCTTGTCCAGGCAGACCACCGCATTCCTTCAGTTTCATAACCATGACATCCTGCCAGGACAAGTGATCGGCTATGGCGATGCTGACCCGATAAGAGGTATTCCCGAACATTACATCGTGCATTTAAGCGGTAATTATCGGCCCTTCGCGGAGGCAGATGGTACCGTGCGCATTAAAGCCAGTCACGTAAAGAAGGTCGTTTTGCAGTCTTCTCGGATTTCAAATAACGAGCACCCGCCCGGAACCGTGGTCCTTCGCGACGAAACACTGATGAGGGCAACAAGCATGCGGTGGTCCGACACCGGATTGCGAGCGTTAAGTGATAATAGAAGTGTCTCGGCCAATTGGGTTCAGTTGTCCGCGGTTTTTCCCAATCTTGATAAAACTCGTACTCCCATCGACTGCATACTGGACGATTATCTAGCTCCATCCAATGACCCTACAAGCAGAATAGCCCGATACGCAACATCTGATGGAGGAGTGTTTACTTTTCGCGAAACCATGCTCATACCGCTGCGACGTGAAAGCAACTTTATCTTCCATACTGTACAACCCGTCTGGTCACTGGATGCCATTCGCATCTTGTTCGATAGCATTACAAATATTAGCTATAGAGAACACAATCAATTGCCGCTCTCTGTGTTGCCAGCAACTGTTGTTGCCGAAAAAAACTACACCGGATTTCAATGGCCCTGGAAAAGAGATCAAAATCGTCAGGGGTCGGTCCTTACTGCTGGCGAAATGGTCAGTGCGGTCGGCCTCAGCACACATTCATACAGCAAACTTTCTTTCCAGCTTCCATCTGGTGTTGTGACTCGGTTCATGTCTTATTTGGGAATTGATCAGTCAGCTGAAGGCGGTGGTTGTGCTCAAGTCAGAGTCGCCAAGGTTAATACTGGAGGAACTGAATCGGTTGTCTACCAAAGCGGATTTCTGGTGGGCACGTATCCATACACTATTGCGGATGTCTCTGATCTTACGGATGCTTCGAGTCTGATCATCGAGACAGACTTTGGGCATACAAACAGACCCGCTGGCAGCGATCCTTTTGACATTCGCGATGATGTAAGCTGGGTTATGCCGCTGTTAACTCTGAACTTGAATGCCGCACGACAAAAACAGGATCAAATTCATCGATACATTACATCTATTTCCGGCTGGCAGGTTCCTGATAACTTTCGGTCACATGTCGACCTTACATCCCATTGGGACTCGTCCGGCGGGCGATGGCTGACGACGATTTCCTGGAAGGCTCCTGTCGCTGCGGTAGTAGACACACCCATCATGGAGTTTCAGCAAAAAACGATACTCACTCCCAACAATAGCTGGATCGTCGTTTCCGCGGCGGCAGACGGGATTGGTGATAAGACGACTACTCTGCAGGTTCAGGTTAACGACGAACCTGCGACTTCGATCATGAATGGAAACATCAGCCTTACCGGACAGATTGCAAAATTCGATGCTCGCCACTGGCTGTTGGGAGATAAAATCGGTGAAGAAGTAGATATTAAAATCCAGGTCATGCCCCGCGAAGCCGGAAACTACAAACCACAGGGTATCACCTTCGCACTATTTGGCCTGCAGCCAATTGTGCGAGGCCTTCCAGTCTCCGGAGACCTTCCATCACCGGACGTGCCATTATCTTCGTTGACACCGGTTAAGTACACTTTGCCCGGCCATAGCGAAATGCCTCCGCTCGGACTCCTAAAAACAGATGTGCCCCTTACTGTTCGATCACTGCCGGTTCCTGATGGCTTTGTATTTCCCGGAAAGAGTGAGTTGATTTATAACCTCAAGCCTGAATACACCCATTTGGAAATGATCATCGGTTTGGCTGACGGTTCAACGGCCGTAGGCACCTATGAAATTTTTGTCGATGATCTTGATGAGCCCCTTTGGTCTTCGAAAGAGTTGTTTGATGCAAGCCAGGGAACCAGTCAGGCCAATGGCTATTTTTCCCGCCAATCACAAGGCGCCAGCGTTCGAGTTGCAATCCCTGAAGGGCATAAAACTATCACGATTCGTAGTGGTACTCAAACCAGTATCGGCCTACTGGGGAACGCTGGATTTCGCGTTAAATAAACTCGCAAAAGGTTTTTTGATCATTAGCTGAGTACCTGATTAAGTCATGATGCGTTCCTAGAATGTGAAGCGAGAACCAAATGAAAACAATCAGGAAATGTAGGGTTGGCTAGTGGCATTTAGGCTTTCAAATGTCTTCCCTGTGTATAATGGTGGTTTTCCCTTTGGTCGGTCTGGAGATGACATGAAGCGCACTGTTCTTGCTGCTGTTATGTGCATGCTAACGGCCATTTCCGCCCCGCTTAGGTGCTGTGCCGAGGGTGAATGGGAGATCACTTCAGAAAGTGAAAAAGCTGTTGACCGGGGTTTAGCGTGGCTGGCGAGAAATCAGGGTCCTGCGGGCAATTGGGAGAGCCAGGACCTCGGACTCGTTGCACTCGGAGCGATGGCATTTCTTTCGGCCGGACACGCTCCTGGCCGCAGCCAGTATGGGGACAATGTCAAGCGTGCTTTAGACTATATCATCGTAAACGCTAAACCTTCCGGATTATTAAATATCTCCAGCGAAGGTCGCGATATGTACAATCACGGGCTTGCCACATTTTGTTTAACGCAGGCATACGGCAATGTTCCTGACCGGCGATTAGGGAAAGTGTTGGATAAAGGAATTCAGCTGATATGTAATGTGCAGTGCGATGACGGTGGGTGGGACTATGTGGCTCGCCAACAAAGTCGGGGTCACGATCTGTCTCTAGCAGTGATGCAAGCCAAGGCTTTACGAGGGGCAACCGACATTGGTCTCGATATCCCCCCTCAGGTTATCGATAAAGCCATTGCTTCTGTTCGTGGATATTACCGACCGTTAGCAGCGGCAGACGGGAAACAATACGGCACCGATCCGCTTGGAGCTCGCCCAGGAGCGTTTACCTACAGCGGCGGCAAAGTGACGACAGCGATGGCTGCAGCCGGAGCTGTTTGCCTGCAGGAGTTTGGGGAATACGACGACTTTCGTATTCCCCGAAGTCTGGATTATGTTGCCAATGATATTCAAAAGATGCCTATTCGCACCGGCCACATCCCCTTCGATGCCTATACGATGTTTTATGTCGGACAGGGACTGTATCAAGTAGGGGGTATTCGCTGGAAAACGAACTATCCTGTCATCCGTGACGCAATCGTCAAATCACAATACAACTCCACTCGTCAGGATATCGACGGTTCCTGGGAAGGTGGCCGCGTTGGCGGTACTCCCGGAAAACTATTTGGAACGTCGGTCGCTGTCTTTGTGCTAACCATCCCTAACCGATATCTGCCTATCCTCCAAGAAGGTGAGTTTCCTGACCCTAAGTAACGCTAAAGATCTGAATGAATTTTATTGCTTCCTGGTTTTTACCCGCATTGGCCGCTGTTGCCGGCCCCACACTGATTCACCTGCTGAATCGACGGCGCTACCGTACTCAGCAGTGGGCAGCTATGCAATTCTTGCTGGAAGCCGTGAAGAGAAACCGTCGAGCGATCCAGATGCGAGATCTCATTTTACTTGCGATTCGCACATTCATTGTGCTCTTGTTTGTTTTGGCGATGGCTCGACCTTATTGGGTTGGCGGAGGGCAGCAGGCATATAATGGCAGCGAGCCTATCCATGCAGTTATCGTCCTTGATAACAGCCTGTCGATGGGCTACACCGCATTGGATAAATCTCTCCTCGATAACGCAAAATCGCAGGCTGCCGCATTTGTAGAAACTCTTCCCTCCGGAAGCGAAGTTTCAGTCATTCCTATGTGTACCCAACCTCACTGGTTTAGTGTAGGTGCATATTCATCCCGGGAAGACGCTCTCAATGCTATTGAACAGATTCGAGTCGTTGATCAATCAGCCGATTTGCGGCTAGCTGCAGAGCAGGCTACATTCGCCTTGGAGCAGGACAGCAATGTCCAAACAAAGCGAGTGATTTTACTAGGCGACCTTCAAACTCATGGGTGGCAGGATAGCAACCTCGAACAGACTCTGGGTAGTCTAGGCGATGTTCAAGTTGTCGCGGTTCAGCCAGCCGCCACGGATAATTCCTGGATCAGTGATTTTTATCTGCGCGATGGAATAGCCGATGCAGAATCTACCGCTCACTTTATTGGAACCGTAAGGCATGAAGGTGTTGAGCCTCGAACGGATGTCACTGTTTCACTGATCATTAACGATCAGGTCGTCGCAGAACAAATCCTTCAGCTACAACCCGGGCAAGCGGCCACCGTAAACTTTGAACATCAATTCGTAACCGCGGGATCTTCCAAAGAGCCTGAATTTGCCCGCGCCGAGTTAACACTTGACACTGACCGGTTGCCAATGGACGATCGCCGTGTCTGTGTGGTTCCAGTCATAGCGCGCGTACCCGTTGTTTTTATTGATCAATACGGCCGGGACGAGGATTTGGATCGAGGTCGGCTTGGGGAATCGTTTATGTTGCGTCATTTGCTGGCTCCAACGTTAGGCGAAGACATCGAACACAAGTCATTAATCGATGTTATTCATCGCACGATCGAAGATTTCACCATCGAGGATTTGCAGGATGCCCGATGTGTAATCATTTCCGGTAGCGTGGCTCCCAACATTGCCGACGTTGTTACTCTCCGCGAGTATGCGGAGCAGGGTGGACAAATTCTAATTACCGCAGGAGGCTTGTTCGAATCCACAAGCTGGGATGCCGCAGCGTGGGACGAAGGAAACGGGTTCCTGCCCGTCGGAATTTCCCCTGATCCTGTCGGCAGCCTGCCGCCAGCCAACACTCAGCAATGGCCAACATTTGGCTTAAACCCAGAAACCTTTGATGACCCAATCTATAACTTACAGCTTCCAGCAGACGAATTTAATGACCTGCTTTCGGCTCCCGTTTTTTACAAGGCTATCTCAGCAGATATTAACTCTCTCGATACATTCGACGACAAAGAGCTCGCTAGAGTGCAGAACTTGCTCAACAACGATACTCAGCAACCACGCTGGCTGAATTGGACAAACCCACTTGGCCGTCATTACAGCGAATTTACTCCTGAACAACTCGTAGCTCGAAACCGCCCTCGAATTTTGGGTCAGTACGACAATAAACAGGCATTCCTGGTTGAACGGAGGATCGGACAAGGACACGTCCAGCTATTGACCTCCGGCGTGTTTCCAGAGTGGAACGACTTGTCTGTTGATACGGGCGTCCTACTACTCGACCGTATCGTGCGCACTTCGCTAGTTAGGTCACTACCGGAACGAACGATGGCAACTCAGGCTGAGATGGTCATCCCTGTTTCAACTCGCCATCAACATGCAGATCACAAATTGACATGGCCCGTTCATTCCACGAATGGCACTGAAGCTGTCGCCGTAGAATTGCTGGGATCGCAAAAACACGGAGTCGTTATACGTGGCGCGACGGATCGAGGGTTTTACCAACTAATTCGCTCGGAAACAGACAGTGACAACGAAGTTCCCGTCATGTTGCTGGGCTTTAATGGGACGAGCGATGAAAGCGACCTGACGCTACAACAAACTGAAGAGTTGCAGGCACAAGTCCCCGACAGTCGTGTGCGATGGCTATCGGAGGGCGAAACGCTTTCGCTGGAAGGTGAAACATATCTGGGAAGTGGAACCTGGCGTTGGCTGATGTATTTATTACTCGTTCTCCTTCTTATCGAAATGGGAGTACTTGCCTCGGGTAGTCGGGAAGAAAAGCCCTCAACAGAAGGTGTAACGGCATGAATGCTTTATCGCGCCTGTTGGGAATCGGATCCACAGACGAAATCCATGAGATTGATATCAAATTTGCTGCCTGGTGGAGTGAAGGACGAGTGGTATTGGTCGTACTTGTTTGCCTTGGATTAGCGGCTCTCGGGGCATTCTTTTACTACCGTTATCAAAACGAGCAGCCTTTAGAAAAGCGAAAAAGGCGACGAGCGACATTGGCTATATTTCGGGGCTTGCTGTTGGCCGTCATTGGTTTTATTCTGGCAGAGCCAATCGTGTCGGTATCACTAACAGAACATCCGCGGCCTATTCTGTTGATGCTGTTCGATGGCTCTGACAGCATGAATTTGGTGGATGAGTTGTCTATTGAACAAGCAGATGCCTTGGATCAAATGACACCTGACAGTATCGATCCAACATCTAAAACAAGACTCGAGCTGCTTAACGCAGCATTGGAAAAGGGGTCGCTCTCTACCGCGATTGATTCAATTCACGAAAAGTTTGATGTTCGATACTACACAACCGACGAAGGCCATTCGGTTAAAGAATTGCTACAGGATAAAGAGACCCATAAGGTTTCGGACAACCTGTCAGCCGAGGTTCCAACGACAGCGATCGGCAGCTCGCTGGATGAATTAAACAGACGGCATGGGACTCGGCATTTAGCGGGTGTCGTCGTGATTAGTGATTTCGGACAAAACACCGGAAACCCTGCCCTGACATCTGCCGAACAGTTAGGTGTGCCTATTTTTGCGGCGGGGGTTGGCCCTCGAGAGGTTATTGATGTAGCCATCGACCTGCAAGCTCCTTTGGTACTTAAGCAGGGCGAAAATACTTCCCTGTCAGCGACGCTTCGGCAGCAAGGCGCCACCGGGTCGAGCGTCTCTATTCAGTTATTCCAGCGGCGACTGGGGACTGCTGAAGACGCTGTTTTAGAAGCGGACAAATTACCCGTTGGAGATCCCATCATGACTGTATTGGAGGAAAGCTCCATTGATGTTGATCTGCCATATCTGCCTGAGCAGTCCGGACGATTCGAATTGATCGCCGAAGTCTCCGGTTTGCCCGGGGAAGTAAACTCGAGGAACAATGAGGCTGATCGCGAGGTGATCATTCGAGATGAGTCCCTGAATCTATTTTTCGTGGAACACGAACCCACCTGGGAGTGGCGGTTTGTAAAAGAAGTCTTTCATCGGGATCCGCTGATTGGCTATGAAGGCTTTCGGACTTTTCTTAGGTCTGCTGACTTTAAGGTTCGTCAGTCTAATGACCTTTTTGTCGATCGCCTGGTAAGGCCTCGAGAAGAGTTCTTTGCTAATGATGTTGTGTTGATCAGCGACGTCCCTGGTGAAATGCTAACAACACCCTTTCAAGACCAGCTCGTGGAGTACGTCGAACGTTTCGGTGGAGGCCTTGTGATTATCGCCGGCCCTAGATTTAGTATTGGTGCACTTCAGGGGACACAATTGGCCGATATGCTGCCAGTCGTTGTTGACCGGTCGATGAGGCCAAAACCGTCTAAATTTCAACTGTCATTTACACCACAAGCAGAAAGCAATCCTTTCGTAAACCTAGGAGATAATTCAACACAAAACGATTTGGCGTGGAGCAATATGGGTAATATTCCCTGGTATCAACCTGTGTTGCGAGCTCATCCGCTGGCGACCGTCTTGGCAACGCACCCTACAGATAAGACTGTAGACAACACCGATTTACAGCCTATCATCGCTACTCGTCGCTATGGCAAAGGGGAGGTTATTTATATTGGTTTTAACGAAACCTGGCGGCTCCGACGTAAATATGGTGAGCGATTCTACCGTCAGTTTTGGGGGCAGATGATTTATCGTCTTGGGCTCGGGCGAGCTCTGGGCCAGCAAAAGCGATTCTCTCCTTCGACGGACCTCACGACCTATCAGACTGGTGAAAAGGTTACGGTTACTGTCGAAGCATACAACAGAAATTATGAAAATTTGGATGCAACCAGCCTGAAAGCGCGGTTATTGCGTCAAACCGCCGCTGGGTCTCAGCAAATCGACGAGATTCAAATCCCGCTAGCTCGTGACAATGTTTTCTTTGAAGCCTCAATTCCACCCTTGGAAGCGGGATTGTACAGATTGCTGGTGATGGACCCGGAAACAAACGAAGAATTTGAGCTCGGGTTTGAGATCACGACCGCCTCGCGAGAGCGTCTTGACGTTGTTCGAAACACTTCCCTGCAAAAACAACTTGGCGATATTACTGGAGGGAAAGCCTGTGAATTATACGAGTTACCGGAAATCCTAAATCAACTTGAAGCTCAGGACATCAAACAGTACAGCGAACGCCAGCTTCCACTTTGGAATACCTGGCTCATTCTGTTATTGGTTCTGGTAATCATGCACACCGAATGGCTAACTAGGAAGTTAAGCAATCTACGATAAACCATGGCAAACCTATCACCTTTACATCACGGCATAAAACGCGTTCGACGCTATCGTAGCGTCGCCCGGCTTGGCTCTGGTGTTGCGCATTGGGTAACGGCTGCCGGGTGGTTATTCCTCGCAACATTTGGTCTGGACTGGCTTGTTGGCATGGACAATGTCGAACGTATCGTGCTGCTGGCGATAGAAGCTGCCGTTTTAGTATGGCTGTTTAAGAAATATCTCCTTCCCGTTTTGTCGGTCAAAGAAAGCCTGATCGGTATCGCTGCAAAAATTGAGACTCATCAAAACGTCCAGTCTGATTTGGTCGCCGCCTTACAGTTTAATGATGCTGATATGAGCCAGTTTGGTTCCGTGCAACTACGAAACCAAGTGGTAGAGGACACCGCAAGTCTTTCAACAAGCCTTGATTACCTGTTTGGCTTTTCACGCCCTGAGTTGTGGAAGAGCTTTATCAAAGGATTTGGTACGATCGCTGTTGTTGTCGCTGTTGCTGTTGCCGTGCCGGACTACTTCAGTGTATTTCTGCAGCGCATCGCGTTAGGTGGTGACTCTTATCCCACCAAAACAGACATTCTTTCTCTCGAGACGATGGAGGCTCACGCTGTCGTAGGCAGACCCGTTACTTTTGTTGTGAGAGTGGATGAGAATAAAGTTATGCCCGACTCAGGGGTGCTAAAAATTCGGGGGAAGAATGATACAGAATCCGAATTAAATTTGACGCGTACGGGCAACACCAACGAATATACAGTCACATTACCTAGGGTCATTGACGATTTTTCTGTAACCGCCCTCATCGGTGATGATGTCGCCGAGCCAAAAAGAATAAAGGTCTTACAGGTTCCACGAATTGAGTTTGAAATGAAGGCGGATATCCCGGCATATGCTGTGGATTCATTTAGTGTTAAGTCAACGGGGGGGAGGATACAAAGCGTTCTGGCAGGTTCCAACGTTCACCCTATCCTGAAGTCTTCCAATAACCTACTGAAATCCGCCGTCATTCAATTGGGTGAAGAGTCCTTTGCGCTGACAAAGCAGGATGGTCGCTGGGTCATGCCGGTTGCGAACCACCCCCTAATAGGAGTGGAGTCAACCATGAAATATGAAATAAGTGTTACAGACACGAATGGAATAAGTCCTGATAGGCCGATAACGGGTATTTTGCAGGTCCGGCCCGATCAAAATCCGCGGATTGCAGCTGCCACCGTGATAAACTTAGTATTGAGCGGCGCTGCTCCACGGATTAAATTTCGTGCTATGGATGACTTCGGTATCGACACCATCGCCGCGGACATTACCATAACTCGCGTCGGAATGGATACCAGCGACGATACAATTACCAGGATGATCAACGAACCTGAGTCTCATGTAAAACAGATCGACAATACCGTTGCGATCGAACTTGAAGACTTCGGCTTGGAAATAGGAGATACCGTGCTGGTCACATTGCAGGTAACCGATTACCGTGGCAAAAAGCAAGGCGTCACCATTGCATCTGACCCTATCGAGTTTACCGTCACAAGCCGGGCAAATTTCCTCGCAGCCATGCGGGATATTGACTCAGAAACCGACGAAAAGCTTGATCAGATTATTAAAGCCCAGTTAGGGGTGGGAGACCGTCAATAATGACTACTCAAAAACACCTTTTTTTGTCTAATTTGTTGATCGGCTGGGCATGCTGCCTACCACTTGCCGCTCAGCAACAGGCTTCACCCGCTGCGCCATCCTTAGCTGATCGCATACAAATCGATCGATACAAAGTTAACCAACAGCGTGCCAGAGACCTCACGACGGACCTGCTTTCTATTCTGGTCGACCGTCAGATGCAGCAATTGGAAGATAATAAGCTTACTGAATTACCGCTCTACGAAGACCTAAAATCCATGCGAGGACGGATGGGACAACTCGCTCAGGCTAAAATGCCGGACGTAATTGAACTGCTTGTCAAAGCTGACATTGCGCGGCCATCTGAACGACAGGAACTGATGACACAGGTTCATTCCCGCATGCGTGAGATCTTGCGAGATCTTCTACGTGAACGAGAGCGCCTGCGTCTCCGCCGGCAACAGGCTGAGTTGATCGAGCGAATCGGTGAAATTGTAATTCAACAAAAATCTACGCTCGATAACACCTTAACTCTATCCACTGCTCAGGAGCAGCTCGTCCTAAGTACAATCGATTCACAGAAAAACGTTTCTATCTTAGTCGATGCTTTTGACGAAACCTTAGAACTCGTCCAGGACTGGACAGGTGAGCTGGGAAAACTAGCCACAGAATGCAAAAACGTTCTCAAAACAAACGATGTTGAGAAGTTGCTTGACCAGGCAGAGTCCCAGCTTGAAGCGACTAAATTCGATGAAGCTGCTGGAACAGAAAAAGAGATTGTAACCATTCTGGAGGGAATACTGCTAAAAATCCGACGCTTCGAAGACCCCGCCTGGATTGACTCCGATGCTACTGAAGCTGCGGAAGATATCCTGACTGCTCAGGAAGCTCTCAAAGAAGAGCTTGAAACTGTAGACCCAGATGATGACACAAAAATCGATGAATTAGTTCAGGCTCAAAACCTTATTCGCGAAAAGCTTCAGCGTCTTGAAAATCTTGTGGCCAATGATGAAAACGCGTCTGAATTAATCGAGCGGGCCCAGGAAGCCGCCATGGAAGCACGCGAAGAGATCTTCGATGGTGAGATTGAATCGGCCATGGAAGAGCAGGAGGAAATTATCGGAACTCTAGCTGAATTACAAGAACAGCTCGATCTCCAAACGAACCTTCTCGACCCCGATTTATCGTCCGAAGAATACACAGAAATAGCACAGGCGTTGGAGGAGACCCGGGAAAAACTGGAAGCTGCTGATGAGTTTAACGATGAAGCAGAAAGCCAACTTGCCAACGATCAGACTGATGCTGCCGCTGAGGCTGAAGAGATGGCGAACGAAGCTGCCAAAGAGGCTGCTGCTCAAGCAACTGAGGCTAACCTTCCTAAACCTGTAGCAGATGCTGTCGAACAAGCCGGTGAAAGCACCAATGAAGCAGCCGATGCTACCGATCAAGCTAATACTGAAAAAGAGAATGGCGATGCCGCAGAAGAAGCACAAAACGCTGCCGAACAGGCGCTTTCAGAAGCCAGTGACGATATTAAAGAAGCGATCGGACGAACCAAAGAAGCCGAAGAAGAAGCTCGAAAAAACGCTTTGGCTGCCAAGCTCGGCGAATTAAATCGGGCAGTCGACTCTTTAGAACGAGCTGCGGCTGAAGCTCGGGAAAATGCTGATTTGCTTGGAGACGACAATGCGCCTAATAACAAAACAAATGAAGCCATTAAGGACGATTTTAATACAACGGCTGAGCTTGCTAAAGAAATCGCCAAAGGGGTTGAAAGCCTCTCACCCGAAGCTATTGAAAAGCTAAATAGCGCGGCCGACAACTCTGAGCAAGTTGCGGATGCTATTGGAGATACCTTACCTGAAGAAGGAGCAACTGAAGACGGCCGGCCTATGCAAGGTGACCCCGAGAACAATACACCCAACGAGGGCCAGCTCGACAAAGCGGATGGAAACGAGCCTAATGAAGAGAGCCCGGAAACAGAAAAGCCTGACGATAATGACTCTGTTAAAAATGAGTCTACCGAGGAGGGTGAAAACCAGAATGAAAGCCCCGAAGACCGACAAGCCCGCAATGATGCCGCCAAACAAGCCGATGATGTTGCGGAAGAATTAGAAGCAGCAGCCAATCAAATTCGTCAGGAGGTTGCTAACACTGCAGAGCAATTGATTAACGAACTTAAAGAACAGTTAGCCGATGTGAATAATGTTCAGGAGAATTTAAATGCTTTGGCTGATGCTGAAGATCCAACCTTCGAGCAAATAGCGGAAATTGCTGAAGAGACCCTTCAATCGATCCCTGACGCCGGTAACGCTTTAAAGCAGGCTGCTAAGTCTGCGGCACAGCAGGAGTCCGGAGAAACTCCTCAAACGCCGAAGGCTGAACAGGGACAACCCAATACCGATAAGAACTCTGCCGAAAACGATCCCCCACAGCAACAGCCGGAAGACGGATCAATGCAGGAAACTGAAGCTGACCCTGCAACAAACCAACAACGACAGCTTCTTCAAGCTGAAGTGTTAGCAGACATAAAAGAAGAAAAGATACAGCAGGAATTACAGATGGCCAATTTCCTCGCTCAACTCGCCGAACAAGGACAAGAGTCTGCTCAGGAGTTGGCAGAAATGCGAGAAAAACTTGATTCGGAGGACCCACATAAGCCTAATGCCAACGAACTCTTCAATGCCGTCATGGAACAAGCTGAGGCCTTAGCTGGTATTGGACAGTTAGCGGCTGAAATTGCCGAGCAGGAGACGATCGCCAATGAACCAATTGTGGAAGCCTCTGCCTTAGCCGAACAACTCACCCAAAACGACCCTCCTCCTCAGGACTCACAGACGGCAAGTGCCGAGGCCCCGGTTCCGGCGGCCGAACCAATGCCAGGAGCCGAGCCCATGTCGGGTGGTGAGTCAATGCCTGGTGCCCAACCGATGCCGGCGTCGTCAGCTACAGAGCCTCAGCCAATTGCCGAAGCCGGCCCGCCTAATGACAGCTTTATTCCGGAAGATGCATTGAAAACCGCTGAATTAATGTCCGGGCAGGATCTTGGTGAAGAACTTGCTCAATCGGAACTGCCCATGCCCGGCGGAGAACCAGCACCAGGTGGAGAGCCTATGGAAGGCGGTGAACCGATGCCGGGTGGAGAGCCCATGCCGGGTGGAGCTCCGATGCCGGGTGGTGAGCCGATGCCGGGTGGAGAGCCGATGCAATCCAACCAGCCACAACTTGGCGCCGCAACAGCCGAGGGTGGTGCTGCCAGCCAGGGAAAACTTGGCCCCTCAGAAAACGAAGCTCCTGAAGATGGGCCTGTCGAAGCTGTCGAAGCCCAGACGGACAACGACTCCCGCGTGCCTGGCGGACGGAATGGTGATGCCGAGGCAGCGCCGATTGGTACGCCAAAGTCACCCTGGGTAACTTCGCTGCCGAAATCCGTTCAGCAAGCTATTAAATCGAGAACAAAACGTACTTTGCCAGCCGGTTATGAAGAACGGCTAAAAAGATACTTTAATAGTATTAAATAAACATCGTGGAACGAACCTCTTAGACTTGGAAACCGAAGATGTCGGACGAAAATCAAACAACCAACGGCGGTGACGTCAAAGCTGTCGAATCCTGGGCTTCAAAATGTCAGGATCTGAGGACAGAATTACAAAAATCGATTATTGGACAGGATGACGTCATTGAGCAGGTGCTCATCGCCATTCTCGCTCGTGGTCACGCACTGCTTGAGGGGGTTCCCGGACTAGCTAAAACTCTGATGATTTCATCAATTGCCGAAGCATTGACCCTGTCATTCCACCGTATCCAATTTACGCCTGATTTGATGCCTTCTGACATTACCGGCACAGACGTCTTGAGGGAAGATCCTGTTACTAAGCAGCGGGAATATTCATTTGTACAGGGCCCGATCTTCGCCAATATGATCCTGGCAGACGAGATTAACCGAACTCCGCCCAAGACGCAGGCTGCTATGCTTGAAGCAATGCAGGAACGGATTGTTTCAGCCGGAGGAAAAACGCACAATCTCCCGGCTCCCTTCTTTGTGCTGGCAACCCAAAACCCGCTGGAACAGGAAGGAACATACCCACTACCAGAAGCACAGCTTGACCGATTTCTGTTATATATCAAGGTTGGTTATCCTACGGCTGCAGAGGAATGGGATATTGCTCGAAAAGTGTCGGCCGGTTCACTTGGCGGAATCGAATCAATCATCTCTGCTGACGAAATTATCGAAGCCCAGGCATTAACCCGTCGGATGCCCGTTTGTGATCAGGTATTGGGATATGCTCATGCTCTGGTACGCGCAACGCGTCCTGGCTCAGATGAAGCTCCGGAATTTGTCAATGACTCTGTTGGCTGGGGAGCAGGCCCTCGTGGTGTTCTGTCTCTTATTTCCTGTGCGAAAGCACGTGCCCTGCTCAAAGGCCGTTATCACCCGAGTATTGAAGACGTGCAGGCAATCATATTGCCAGCGTTACGACATCGAATCGCTCCTAACTATGCTGGAATGGCCGCCGGTCTGGACAGTGAGAAATTACTCGAAATGCTTTTAGAGGCAGTACCTGCTGACCAGACCTTTAGTGAACCCGCTGCCGTTTAACAGATTCTGTAAACCACGATGCCTTCTGCCATACTCAACAAATACATTCGACCGGAAGTGCTGAGCCAACTCAGTCGCTTCAAGCTGAATCCCCGACAACTCGTTGAGGGTAATCTGGCCGGAGCGCACAAAAGCCCTTTTCATGGATTCGCTGTTGAATTTGCAAGCCACCGGGAGTACGTTGCCGGCGACGACCTGCGGCATCTCGACTGGAAAGTATATTTCCGTCACGAACGCCACGTCATCAAACAATATGAGATGGAAACGAATCTCAATTGTCATCTCATCTTAGACGTCTCTGCCTCCATGAGATACGGTGAAGACGAAGAAGAAAAACTGCTTTATGGATCACAGGTTGCCACGACGCTTGCTTACTTAGTCGTCGAACAATCCGATCGCGTCTCGCTTACAACCTTTGATAATAAAACTCGAGGTTATCTAGCCCCTTCGAATAACATGGGTCAGATCATTCGCATGACCGAATCGTTAGATCAAGTCAAGTCGGTTAACAAAACCAACATCGCCAAAACCCTTGGCGAAGTTTCGGCTAAGATCGGGCGACGCAGTATTGTCGTCATCATTTCCGATTTCCTGGTAGATCTGGAAGATTTGGAAGACGCATTACAACGCCTGCGGTATGATAATCACGAAGTTGTCCTAATGCATGTTATGCATCAAGATGAACTTAATTTTGATATCGACGGCATGGTACGCTTCATTGGACTCGAAGATCCAGAACAACTGCTCACTCGGCCTTACGATATTCGTGCTGCATACCTAGAAGCTGTTCAGCTATTTATCGAAGAGTTTCAAAACCTTTGCGATGCCAACCGTTGTGAATATCTGCTGTGCGACACCAGCAAAGATCTGGGAACAACTTTTGCCCAATACCTGCAACAACGTTCACAGGCTGGTAGATTGTAATAAGCGTTCCCGTTTCGGACCACAGGCTCTTTCTTTCTATAACTCCCTCATTGAGTAAGGCTCATGCGTTTCATCCTACTACTGTCCGTTTCGTTTATTTCATCACTGGCTTTAGCCGCTCAAAAACCTAATGTCATTTTAGTGATGGCCGACGACATGGGATATGGACAAACTGGCTATTACAATCATCCCGTATTAAAAACGCCAAATCTCGATGCGATGGCTGGCAATGGAATTCGTTTTGACCGATTTTATGCTGGTGCTCCCAATTGCTCTCCTACGAGAGCAACTGTTTTAACGGGACGCACTAACGATCGAACCGGTGTTCATAATCATGGCTATGCCATCAACAAACAGGAGAAAACGATTGCGCAAGCATTCCAGAATGCTGGCTATTCTACGGCACACTTTGGCAAATGGCACCTTAATGGCTTAAGAGGACCAGGTGCTCCTATCTTCAAGGAAGACGCTCACCATCCTGGACATCTCGGGTTCGATTACTGGTTAAGTGTTACTAACTTTTTCGATATGAATCCTATACTAAGTCGCAATGGAAAGTGGGAAGAACACGGAGGCGATTCCTCTGAAATTGTTGTCAATGAAGCACTTGACTACATACGCGGGGAAAACGAAAAGGGGAAGCCTGTCTTTATCGTCATTTGGTATGGTACGCCTCACAGCCCTTTTATGGCCTATGAGTCAGATGCTGAGCCTTTTAAGGATTTGAGTCCCGCATCTAGAGACCACTACGCTGAACTAGTTGCCATGGATCGATCAATTGGGCACCTACGAAAAGAGCTTCGCGATTTTGGTATGGCCGAGGATACCATTGTTTGGTTCAACAGTGATAACGGGGGATTGGGCAACATTAAACCTGGCACCGTCGGTAATTTGCGAGGGTTTAAGAATTCCGTTTACGAAGGTGGACTTCGTGTGCCGGCCGTTATTGAATGGCCAGCACATATCAAACCACAAATATCAAATTTCCCTGCCTGCACAATGGATATCTTTCCAACGCTGATTGACTACGCAGGACTTGATAAGAAGTCCATTAATAAAGTCTCTGACGGCATCTCGTTGGCCAGTTATATCAATACGAGTCAGACGAAACGTCCTTCGCCAATCGGATTTCGCCACACCCAGCGAGCTGCCTGGCTCGATAATCAATATAAGTTAATAACCCTCAAAGTTGGCAGTGGTGAATACCAGCTATATGACTTGGAAAATGACCCAACAGAACAAAAGAACATTATCGACGCAGAACCGAAGATCGCTCGGCAAATGATCTCTGCTTTTGAAAATTGGAATTCTTCTGTAGAAAAAAGTCGTTTGGGGGCTGACTACCAGTCTGGCAAAGTGAATCCGTTTCCTCGTCCCCAGCAAACGGATCTGATGACGCTACCTGAGTATCAAAAGCACTTCGAAGAATGGATTAAACGCCCTGAATTCAAGCCATATATCGAGCGGCAACTCAAACGGCAGCAAACCAAATAATCTGTACCGATCAAACGTCGAGATTCTGCACTTCTAGTGCATGCTTTTCAATAAACTCACGACGTGGTTCTACTTTATCTCCCATGAGGATACGGAACATTTCATCTGCAGCAGCCAAATCCTGCATCGTGACCTTAACTAACGTTCTGTTCTCTGGGTCGAGCGTTGTTTCCCGTAATTCTTCGGCATTCATTTCACCCAACCCTTTGAATCGGGTGAGTTGCAAGCCTTTTTCCCCAGCGGCACGCACCGCGGCTGTTAAGCCACGAAGATCTTCTAGATTAATATCAGAATCGCCTCGTCGCAGAATATAACGTGGCAGTTCGACTCCCGTGCGTTCCTGAGGTAACAGGGCCTGTACATCAAGTCCATAGTCTATCAGGGACTTGAGGCCAGCGTTGATTGTTCGGACTTCGTGCAGTTCCACGATATGAATTGCATTTTCCGGTACCACCGTCTCCTCCGCTGATTCCTCTCCCTGTTCGGATTCCGTTGGTTGGGCAGGTTCATCGGGGGTATTGGCTTCAATAAAATCATCCACATCGGACCTGTCCACAAACCAGTGATCCGCATTCCCCATAAAGACGTGAAATACGGGTAATTTGTTACTGACAGGGTCAAGGCGTTCTGCATGAACTCGCAGGTTGATCCCTCTGCGTTCCAAAGCAATTAATGCATCTTCAATATCTGCTAAGGTGCGACAGAGGTCATTCATCTCTTCGCCGGAAAATTCCTGACCATCCTCAGTAATGAAAACTGCATCAGCCAGCCCCTTCTCCAACAACTGAGCCTTCATTTCTTCTTCGCTCTGGACATAGTAGACCTCTTTTCCACGCCTCACTCGAAACAATGGGGGCTGTGCAACATAGACATGCCCTCGTTCTACCAGGCTGAACATCTGACGATAAAAGAAGCAGAGCAATAAGGTTCGAATATGAGAACCATCCACATCCGCGTCAGTCATGATAATAATTTTGTTGTATCGCAACTTGTCCAGGTGCTGATCATCTCCGATGCCACTACCAATGGCATTAATCATGCTCTGAACTTCTTCGTTCGCAAGCACCTTATCTACTCGCGATTTATAAGCGTTAATAATTTTACCGCGGAGAGGAAGGATCGCCTGATAATCCTTGAGTCGCCCTCCTTCGGCCGAACCACCTGCCGAATCCCCTTCGACCAGATAGAGTTCACATTTTTCCATATCCTTACTGATACAATCACGCAATTTACCCGGTAGGCTTCCACCACCGAGCACGTCTTTTCGCTTTCGCATCAATTGGCGAGCTTTACGAGCCGCTTCCCGAGCCTCCATTGCCGTGATCCCTTTGTTGACAATGATCCGGGCATTTTTAGGGTTCTCTTCCAGGTACTTATTGAAGGCTGCGTGAAACGCAGTCGCAATCGCTGACTCCACTTCTCTGTTTCCCAGTTTTGTCTTCGTCTGCCCTTCAAATTGCGGATGAGCTACTCGAGTGGAAATTACCACGGTAATTCCTTCACGCACATCGTCTCCTGACGGCGCGTCCTTGGCATCTTTAATAATCTTCTCTTTGACACCATACGTATTTAGCACTCGGGTTAATGCCTTACGAAAACCCGTTTCGTGAGTTCCGCCTTCATGTGTATGGATATTATTTACGTAGGAATGCAGATGCTCGGAATAGTCGTTGGTGTACTGTAACGCGATTTCAAAACCAACCACTGTTCCATCTTCTACCTCCTGCTCACCATCCAGATAAAACACATCAGAGTGTAGTACGTCACTGGCTCGATTCAGATGATGTACAAAATCAATAATCCCATCTTCGTAGCAAAAGGTATCAGCCTGTTCTGACCGTTCGTCACGTACTTCAATCCTTACGCCCTTATTAAGGAACGCCAGATCCTGAAGGCGTTTAGCTAGAATGTCATATTGAAACTTTGTGGTCTCAAAAATCTCTCCATCCGGCTTGAAAGTGACTTTAGTGCCCGTTTCTGAGGATTTTTCGCCTCGCTTTACCGGCCCCGTCGCCACTCCATATTCATACTCCTGACGATGAACAAACCCATCTCGGTACACTTCTGCCTTACACCACTGGCTTAGAAAGTTTACCACCGTGACTCCCACGCCATGCAGACCTCCCGAAGTCTGATAAGCCCCTTTATCAAACTTTCCGCCGAACTTGAGAACGGTCATTACTCCTTCCAAGGTCGAAACTTCACGATCAAACTCCTCGGTTAAACCCTCATGGAGCTCGACCGGAATTCCACGTCCATCATCCTCTACGGTAACACTTCCATCCGGGTTGATAATCACGACCACTTTCGACGCATGACCAGCCATAGCTTCATCAATCGAGTTATCTACCACTTCGTACACTAAATGGTGCAAACCACGACTAAAGGTATCGCCAATATACATCCCAGGGCGTTTGCGTACGTGATCACGGTCAGACAAATGCTTTAAATTGTCAGCACTATAATCGCCGCCCGCACCATTCTCGTTTTGCTCGTCGCTCATTGAGGCTCTTTTCTATATTTCTGTTGCCGTGGGCTGTGAATTCTAAAAGTCCACCACACGTAACTTAAGGTCTTTAATTGTCTGGCCTTCCAGTCGCTGGTTAAGCTGCTGAATAACCATCTGCTTTTGAAATGTAATCTCCTGCATTACAGCAGAATTTCTACAAATAACATCCAGTACTCCTCGGCGGACATTACCTACTTTGGTCACTGAAGCCAACGGCCCAGCCACCTCTCCCCAAATCATATCTAGGGCGTTAGATGATTTGACGCGAGCATATCCGGTCCTTGCCATCAAGCGGCTAAGAATATGGTCAATACGAGGCGTAAGAGGCGTGAACCTCTGACGTTTTCGCAAATCCTCAAACCGTTGTTCGTCTGGTGTCAAATCGCCAGTCACCTACCCCTACCTGTCTCTTGCCAAAGGCATAATGATGTAGGAATAGCCATCTTCTGTTGAAAGCAACACTGCAGCCTGACCATTTTCCAGATCAAAGGTAAAGCTAGCTTCCGAATCCAGCACCCTGAGGAAGTGCTCTACGTAACGATGATCCAGACTAACCGCCACCTCTGCTCCGTCATATGAGATAGGCATCTCCGTATGACTCTGCCCTCTCTCGGCCGCTGTGGCATCCATAGCGAGCGTTCCTTGGCTGAAGGTGAAGGTAATCCCCCGGCTCTCATCATTCGCCACAATTGACGCCTGACGCAATCTGCCATAAACCGTGCCGGCAGTAAGCTCCACCTTGGAACTTTCTGTACGCGAAGGAAATACATCTTTCCACTTTGGAAATCGCCCTTCTACCAACCTGGAGGCGAGTGTCACGGTGTCTGTCTTGAATGCAAGCTGATTATCGCTGGGTATAATCTGTAAAATGCTATCCGGATTTCCCAGGGCACGAGCAATAAGGTTCATTGATCGAGTCGGGACAATCGTACTTGATTCTCCCAACTGGACATCCCCGGTAATTTCAACAGGCCCCTGCATCTTAGCCAAACGGCGCCCGTCAGTACCCACTGCTATTAAATTGTTACCATCGGTTTCCAGTAAAATACCGCCAAGTGCATAACGGCTACTTTCATTGTCTGTCGCGAAAATTGTTCGTTTAACCAATTCCCCGAATAAACCGGCAGCAATCTGAATACCACTATCCCCTTTCACTATTTGGACGTCCGGGAACTCATCCGCATTCTGAGAGGGCAGACTATAATTACTTGAGCTTCCAGTTACTTTGATCTCGGCCCCATCCACCGCTACAGTCAACTGATCATCACTGCTTTCACGGAGGATATTACCAAAGAGATCCACTGGCAAGACAATGTTCCCAGGCACCTCTACGGATACTCCTTCCACAATCACGCGAATTCCGACCTCGGTATCGGTCGCCATCAAGGTCGCATCTGACTCTGTTCCAATCATTTTGACACACTGCAAAATCGGTTTTGGACTTCGGGAAGGAGCAACAGAAGCGGCAGGCTGAAAGGCAGCCAGCATCTTTTCGCGATCAAAAGTGAATTTCATGTCTGATCTTTCGTTGGAGGCGGAGTTGAATTTATATATTATTTTTTTAAATACAGTCGTATTAAAAAGGTGCTCTCATGACATGTCGACAACTCTTCGGCAATTACGAATTGGACATCTTTTTAAGGCCTATTCTGCGAATTGCCAGGTGTGTATAACGCGTCGATCTACTGTTTATTCAACGTCCATAAGAGTCATCAAAAAATAGACAATGTCGAGCAAAATTAATTTGTTTGCTGCTGCTCGCCAACGGTCGACGTCGACAGAGGTTGAATAGACTGGTTTTCCACAAGGCTCCAATTTGAATATTGATGTTCAGTTAAGGGTTAATTCAGTTTGTACTTTTGAGCAAGCTTATCGGTAATTTCATTAATGGCGACTCGTATTGATGCGTCTTTGTTCAGAGCCGACGCGGTTTTTTTGAAGGCGTGCATGATGGTGCTATGATCTCGCTTTCCAAAATATTGCCCGATATCTCCAAAACTGGAACGCGTGAATTCTCGGCACAAATAGATCGCAATGCCACGGGCACGTACGACGTATTGCCGGCGGGATGAGCTTTTTATGTCGTTTAATCGAATATTAAGATGCTTGCTAACAGTCGCTGCAATGTGCTTGATATCAGGAGTTTCTCCCCCTTGCTGATCCAACAAAGTTTGAACGTCGGATTTTGGAAGATCCAAAGCATCCAATTCCGCTTCGCTCCTCAAGCGAATTAAGGCTTGTCTGATTTTAGGGACGGTGTCAACCTGTGCTCCTAGGTGACTCGAAGGCTTAATCAGCGAGTCACGTGTAGGAAGATCAAGCTCAACCCCATGTTGTTGAGCAAGGCGGTCGACAATCACTTCCCGCGCGGAATCACCAGGGGGATGTAACTTGATTTGCAGCCTTTCCATCAAACGGCTCGATAGTCGATCATCAAAATCTGATAGGTGCGTAGGTAGTTCTGGCAGGCAGACAACTAACATGCGATCGTTGGCCTGAAAGTGGTCGATGAGATTACATAGCATCTGTTGGGCGGCAGAGCGAGTTTTTAATATCTCCAAATCATCGATAACCAGCAGGCCAACCCGTAAAAACCGCTGTCGAAACTCATTCATAGAATGGGTATAAACGGCCCGGGCATGCATTCGGGCAAAATCTGCGCCAGTCGTATGTAAAGCTTTTTGCTCAGGATATCGTTGAAACCATTGTGCGACTAATGTATGTCCAAGAACGGACTTTCCCGTTCCGGAATCACCGTATAACACCAATGGGCTGGCCACTGCTTGTTGTGCCAAGACACACTCAAGGGCCTGGCGTGCTGGAGCATTTTCTTTGCCGAAAATGAACTGCTTCAAAGAATCCTCTGGGCCCAACGGAGGACTATTCTCGAACAAGTCTAGCTGCTCGCTAGCAGCAGGCTCAAGACGCTTAATCGGAATGGCGAAAATGCCGTTGGCCACAAATATTTCCGTTTATTGTAAAAACCAGTTTCACCCAAAAAAACAAGGCATTTAGACCTTGTCCAGAGCAGAGAAAAGAGCAGTAAAAACGATCGTACATACAGGTTTCTACTACACCCACATTATACGGTTTTTTTAAGTGAAATACGAGCAGTGCGACAGTCTTAATTTCACCCAAAAACGACAAGCTCTAGAGGACTTCCGCGACTGCGCAAATCTGAGTAATGGCAGCCTGAATTTCCTCATCAGTATTAAAGACTCCAAGGCTAAAACGGAGTGCACCTTCGATGATTTCATCCTCCAATCCCATCGCGACAAGGGTGGGAGATGGCTCGCTTGATCCTGAGGCACACGCTGATCCCGTGCTACAACAAAGACCAGCGACATCCAAAGCCATTAAAACGGCTTGGCGGTCTTTTCCTCGGAATGAAATGTTGGATGTGTGCGGCAGCCGAGGGCTGTCGTCCCCAACGACGACAGCACAGGCAAGTTGGCTCAAGATGCCGGATTCCAGTGTTTTCCGGAGTCGCAACAAATGTTCTTGGTGCCCCACCTGGTTAGCCACATATAACTCAAGTGCCATTGCAAAGCCAACAGCTAAAGCGACTGCTTCCGTACCGGGCCGAATAGCAGCCTGTTGAAAGCCGCCATGCAAAATAGGCTGTGGTGGATGCTCATGTTTTGTGATTAAAGCACCAATTCCACGAGGCCCATGTATTTTATGAGCCGTGACAGCCATGGAGGTAGCTCCTAACGATTGAAAGTCGACAGAAAGTTTTCCTATCGCCTGTACGGCATCCACATGAACAGGGATAGAACGTGGCTGACAAAGAGAAACGATCTTATCTATCGGTTGCAGGACTCCGGTTTCGTTATTGGCGAGCATTGCAGCAACCAAAAAGGTCTCGTCGTTTAACAGGGACTCAAGATGATTACAATCAATTTGTCCTGAGTTAAGCGTATTGACCGTTTGGACATCAATTCCCTGAGACGCGAGCCAGGTTGCGGTGGTTGTTACGCTAGGGTGTTCGATACCGGAAATAATTAGCCGGTTCTTATTGTTCGCAGCTAGTCGATAGCCTTGGAGCGCCAGATTATTAGCTTCGGTTCCCCCACTCGTGAAAAACAAATGGTCAGCGTGTATATCCTCTAGATGTAACCCCAACAGACGCCCAATCGTCTCCCTAGCAGATTCTAGTGTTCGTCGTGATTCCCGTCCCAGTTGGTGTTGGCTTTCCGGATTAACAAGACCCCGCAGATTACAATCCAACATCGCCTGTGCTACGTCAGGGTGAATAGGTGTGGTGGCATTGTTATCTAGGTAAATGGGGCTCATAGCCCCATTTTAGTAGGGGTGGCGAGTCATTCTAAGGGGGGATTAAGGGTTATTTAATACGTGTTAATAAATCTAAATATCCCTATCTTTTCGACGGGTAATCGCATTATTATCTAGAAGCGAGAATACCTACATGCCGGCAAAACAAACCACTAAAACGGGTCTATCTAACCTTCTGCTTCGCAGGAGAAACCTTTGGCTGCGCCGCTCGGCCGAGCCCTTCACAACAGAACAGTCTTCCGAAGATGAAGCAACACGCCAAAACAGGGTTGAAGGAATTTTATTTTTAGCAAAAGAGCCTTTGCCGAGCGGAAAAATCGCACAGCTCGCTGAGGTCCGTGATGGACGAGAAGTACGCGCGATTATTGCCCAACTGAATAAGCAATACGATAACCGCGGGCAGTCATTTAGAATCGAACAGATCGCCGGTGGCTTTCGCTATCTGTCTAAGCAGGCTTATTCCTCATGGATTAGGCGACTTGAATCATCACCAGCGCCTATTCGCTTCAGTCGCCCGGTTATAGAAACGCTTTCGGTTATTGCATATCGCCAGCCAGTCATGCGAGCCGAAGTAGAGGCTGTGCGGGGAGTTGGTTGTGGAGAGGTCATCCGCCAGTTAATGGAGCGAGGGTTTGTAAGGATTAGTGGACGCAGTGAAGATCTAGGACGCCCATTTTTATACTCCACATCCAAACTGTTTCTGGCGACATTTGGGTTGAACAATCTGGATGAACTCCCGGAGATTCATCTACCAGAGCCAGTTGAGCCAATCTCGGAACCGTTAGATTTAGATATTGAACCCGAGATAGACGAAGAGCGGGAGATAGAAGAGTTGGCGGACACTGATAATTCAGAAGGCGACCTTTTAGAGCATGAAGCGTTGGATGACGACGATTTAGACGAGCTTGTGGACGAGGTGGCGGCTTAATCTTAACAAGGGACTAGTCCTTGAGTTGAAATAATTTCTTTAGAGCATCAAGTAGCCCAGAGCCTTCTTCTGGGCTAATTTCTTCTCTTAACGATTCAAGCGGAGGATGTAATAACTTATTGACGACCCTGCCCAGAGTCACATCAATTTCCTGTCGCAGCTTGGGGTCGTCAGCCGCAGCCCCTAGTTTATTAAGCAGGCGTTCAAGCTCGGCTGCTTTGATTTCGTTTGCCTGTTGTTTCAGCCTACCAATCCAGGGACCGGTCACACGTCGATAAAGGTCTGTCATAAAACGGCTAACTTCTTCATCGATGATTAATTCGGCCTTTGGCCACTCGCGTTCACGGGACTTACGGTTGCGGTCACAAACTGCCTGCAGGTCATCAATGGAGTAGAGATAGACACCAACAAAATCAGCTATCGCCGGGTCGATATCACGAGGGACTGCAAGATCAAGGATAAACAGCGGTTTTTGATACCGTAAATCCGAGATCGTTTGAAACGAGCTGGCTGTTATAATCGGCTCGCTCGCTCCCGTTGCACTAACAACCAGATCTGCTTCGACTAACAACTCGTGTAGTTCGTCCCATGCTACAGCTCTACCGACGGTGCGATCCGCCAAATCCACGGCCCGCTGGTGGTTCCGATTCACGATGCGAACATCTCGAGCATCTTTGTCGATCAGGTATTGAAGGGTTTCCTCCCCCATCTCGCCTGCACCAATGACTAGAATCACTTTATCATCGAATCGTTCGAAAAACTGACTGGCATAATCCGCAACCGCAACTGATGGAATACTGACCCGCTTCCGATGAATATCCGTTTCGGTTTGCACGCGTTTTGCGACGCGCATTGCTGCCTGGAATGAAGAGTGAGTCAACGGGCCGGTATTTTCACCCTCATTCGCCAGATCATAAGCCTGTTTCACCTGAGAAAGGATTTGTGCTTCACCGATTACCATGCTGTCGAGACTGGCCGCAGTGGTAAAAAGGTGTCTGATCGCATCTTCCCCATCAAGAGATTGCAATTCGGTTGCAATCTCTTCCGTGTTGAGCCCATGGTAATTCGCTACAAAGTCGATGAGCTGTTGAGCACTTGGGCAATTTTCTTCGTCTTCAGCCGCGGTATATATCTCAACACGATTGCAAGTAGACAGCAGCACTGCTTCAGATCGCGGAAACGCAGTCCTCATTTTTTCCAAAGCCTCGACAACCTGATTTGGTTGAAAGGCCAGCTTCTCACGAAATGCCACGTCGGTATGGTGATGACTGCAGCCAATCATTTGTAACTTCATAGCAACGCCTCCGTGATCCATGAGACCTGTTCGTTGCTTGCTGCATGTTCTGCCATAAATGCAAAAACCAAAACCATCGCTAGAAAGACGAAGCTAGCGAGAGTTAGGTAGGCAATTTTTTGACCCTGACGGGCGGGTTTGTATAAAGCTTCAAAAATCGTGACGGTAATTAACCACAATAGCAGTACGCCGGATGAGACAACAACACTGTCAGTCCAAGGTATCCCGGATTGACTTTCACTGCTCCTAAGGATATTCATGATGGCGCCGGAGACAAGCCCGGCGGCGATCAGCCCGGTTGCATAAAAAAGAGACAGGCGATTGCATCGTTCGAGCCATTCAAGGCTTGGCAAACGGAATCCGACGCGAGGTGGAAGTTTTTTCTTTAACCGAAAGGCATGCACCAGATACATAACGCCCGCTACAAAAGCGATGATCATTGAGGAGGTACCAAGCAGCAGGGTGACGCCATGAGTAATAGCCCAAATGTTGGTAGCTTCTGATGGTGTAAAAGGGTCTTGGTTTTTGACAAATAGGGCTACGACGATCAACAACAAAATTAAAGGTAAAAAGAAAATGCCAATCGAGTTCTCGTTTTTCCGGATTGCAATGATCACGTAGGTGACGGCAACAGCCAAAGAAACCATCAGACACCAGTCGTACCAACTGGACATAGGAGTTCCACCACTAAAATCTTTTTGGAATTTGAGCCAGAGATAAACAGTGTGCGCAAAGATTCCTGCAATGGTGATGCCAACGATAATTAGAAAACGAATAGGCGCACGGAAGAACAGTCGAGAGAGCTCGAGAATCATCGCGATCGCGTAGCTAAACGCAAAGCAAGATAACGAAATCTTCGTCAGCCAACTACTACCTGCATCGTCCATACCGATATCGCACCGAGAGTAAATAAAAACCGTAGTCGGCACGCCGTTGCCGAAAAACAATATCGAGAATCCATCCTGCTATTAATAATTTTATCCAACAGAGTGCCGGCTAGTGAAGTGGGCAGGAAACGAGTGGGTGGTAATCCTTTGGTTAGAAAGAAGCTGTCCCACAAAGTCGTTACAACTGGTATTTTTAGTACCAAAAACGACTGCGGGCAAGCATTCGGATTATAAGCCGTGATTGGGATTTACTTCCCAATAAAGTTGAATAGAGTGCCACATCTCGATCACGAGACCATCCTACTAAGTATCGTTGCTATCAAGCCCTAATTCTTTGATCTTTTTGTGTAAGGTGTTGCGGTTGATGCCAAGCATCGCAGCAGCTTTGGTTTGGGTGCCCCCACAGGCAATTAGCACCTGATGAATAAGTTCCCTTTCCAGCGATTCAACAAGCGTTGCATGGAGGGTGCCATTGGCAGGGTTAAGTTCGGTGAGGCCCTGTTTCACGAGCATGGAATTGAGACTCTGGCTGTCTAAAGGCTTGTCGCCCGCAGACCGAATGGGCTTATACTCTTTTCCCAGAACTGACGGCGGAAGAAGCTCCATTGTGAATTCATCTCCACTAGCCATGACGACAGCTCGCTCAACGTAGTTTTGAAGCTCCCGTACATTGCCTGGCCAGTGATACTGTTGCAGCGCGTTTAAGACGTCCTTTGAAATATGTACAACATAGCGATCATAGGCCTCGTTGTATGAATTCAGAAAGAACGTCACCAACTCAGGAATGTCTTCGCGACGATCACGTAGTGGTGGAATTTCAATAGGAACAACATTTAACCGCCAGTAAACATCCTCACGAAACCGGCCTTCGCTGACCTCTTCCATCAAGTCGCGATTGCTGGCGGCGATAACGCGGGTGTCAATACTGATAGTTTGCGTATCGCCCACACGTTCAAATTCCCGCTCCTGTAATACTCGCAACAGTTTTACTTGGAGCTGAAGCGTGGTGGAATTTATTTCATCCAGAAAAATAGTGCCAGAATGAGCGGCTTCGAATCGTCCGGTACGATTGCTAACGGCACCCGTAAAAGATCCTTTAACGTGCCCAAAAAGCTCGCTTTCCAGCAAGCTTTCACTCAAAGCACCACAGTTGACTTTTACAAATGGTCCATGGTGCCGATTGCTGATCTGATGAATAGCATTAGCAATAAGCTCTTTTCCCGTTCCGGTTTCACCTAACAGAAGAACAGAAGCATCACTCTTAGCGACTTGCTGGGTGAGATGGTAGACCTGCTGCATTGCTCGGCTGGTACCAATGATACCATCGATAGAGAAAGATTCCGGAGAGCGACCGTCAGACGTCCGGCCGCTAAAACCGGAAGACTCGTCGGAGGATTCAAATGGCTCGGATGTAGCCATGACTTTCAACAATGCTTCCAGGACAAATGATTAACTGGCGAATGACAAATGACTTAAGCCCTGCCTGCTCGTGCTTTATCCTAAGGTCTCCACCAAAAAACAACAGCCAGAAAAAATAGTAGGGCCCGCCAGTAAAACTGATTGTAACAATATCTAAAAAGACAGGTATCCTGTTGGCCTCGTTATTCACCGGAAGTGTCGACAGGCATTGTCGGCGCTTCGATCGAATCTAAAAGCCCGCCCAGGATTTCCAGCTCTTCTTGCAACCCGTCAATGTTCTTGTTGTAGAGATCATATTGTTGAGTGATTTCACTGCGTGTTAGTAAGATTCGATAACTCTTCACATGTTCGCCGAAGGCAGTGGCAGCGATCTTTCGGTTTTCCAGAATCTCTGTATTTTGGCTTGCTAGCGTCAGAAGTGCTTTTTGGGCCTGAGGGGTTGGGATATTGGCTAACGCATCAGCTGCAGGTGCACACAAGAGAGGAAAAAACAAGGCATTGATCATAGGTTCCTGATAGCGGACGGGATTATAGAACTCATAGCTGTTCGGTTCGGCCAGCACTTTTCCAAACCATTCAAGACTAACTCTTGCCTGACCAAGTCTTTCTTCCACAGAAATAGCCTGATAGGTGACCGCCTGTCGCAAAGTTCTTGTTTGGAAGAGCATTTCATCGGCTGAGTTCGGTTCAAAGAGAGCAAAAGTAAGTGGGTCAACATCTGCGAGTCCCTGAGCTCGTGAACGGTCACGACTCCCTTCCACAGAAGGGAGCGGTTTGGCTTCGCCGTTGGCTGCCGTAGTCTCGAGAGTGCCAATACGGTATTGGGTGGACCGCAGTTTATACGCAGGGTTAGTGGCGATTTCGGCGCGGTGCAATATGGGGTTTTTGAAAAAACCGTTTTCATCCTTGCCGGTGATGCTGTTCTGAACTACACGAGCAAATTCTATATCCAGATTAGGAGTATCGTCGATGATAATTCCAATTGGGATATCCGCCGTTCGCGGGTCATTTCGAAGTGCAAAGACGGTGTCACTTAGTCCGGGTTTTTGAATTGCTTCACTCAGAATAATGAACTCGTAGTCCGGATTTTTTTGTGCGAGGCTTATTAGGTTGCGACCGGTTTCTGCTCGATCGCTAATAAAGCCAGCTTGAGACAGCAACCCCGCCCATTTCAAACTGCGGTTTGGCCTAACATCAGCGGCGATTGCTTTGCTGTTACCGGCAGTTTGAACAAAAAACGCTGCAGCGTTTGCGACGTAGCTACTGCCAGGGAACGGACGTTTGGGATCTAGTTTGAAGATGGCATCGGCTATCGCGAAACGCACACGGCGACTCGGATTGTTGAGTGCCTGAACTAGCCGGGAGGGTTTGCCGGATGTTGAGTATAGAAGCGACTCGTCACCGATTTCTCCTAGGACCTCAGCTGCCCCTACAGCCGCTGGATAATGTCCGGTCTCCAGGCAGTGTTCTAATAATGAAAGTACATATTCTGGAGTTTCCTGACTAACTAGTGTTTTAGTTCCCTCGCCTAATGGCTGATTGACACCATTTAGTACTTTGCTGGACCCTAAGACACTACGAAGAAATAGCTGTTTGTATTCTTTGTTTTGTAAGTCAAGACTGTAGAGGTCGCGGGAAGCGATGGTTGCGTATGCCAGACTGATAATGCGTGAGCTTCTTAATTCGGGGACAACGGTTTTTTGTTCGGCGTCATAGGACCACAACATTAATCGGCCCTGGCTATCCTGTGGCAACATTAGATCTTCGTCAAGATAACGATCGAATTGTTGCTTGAGATATTGAGCAGCTTCGGTTTTCGATGGAATGACTCCAACAATGTTAGAGATTGCCTGACGCGCAGCTTTGCCGATCGCCGAATCTTCAGGTTCATTGATGGTAAAGGCAACGATACGGTCAGCGATACGGATCGCCCCCAGTTTTCCTAAGGCAGATATTATTCTTGCTTTGTGATTGCTATCTTCAACCCCCAGAAAACCGATAGTTGGTTCCACAGCTATATTGCCCATCCCAACGAGGGCGGTTTCGATGTTGTTGTAATACTCAGCACGATTCGGGTCGCCTAACGCAATGCCTAATGCGACAGCAGCATTTACGTCACAAGTGCGAAGTTCGGTCGCGGCCTGTCGCCGAATAAATCCATCATTGCTACCAAGGTCGTCAATCAGACGCCCTATTCGAGTGTCATCGCGAAGATAGGAGATCGCTCCTTCTCGAATGGTTTTGACAAAGGCGCTACCATCAGGCTGTAGCTTTTCCCGAGTAGCAATTTCGTAAAGAAAAGCGGAGTTTAGAGACCTTTGGATATCAGAACACTCACGGGGTGATGGCGTTAACGTTTGAAACGTCTTAATGAACTTGCGTGCGACATCTGTTCGGCCTATTTGGACACACAGTCTTATGGCATCGGCAAGCTCGGCGGGACTGCCAGGATTTTCGATAATCAACTGCCTGATGATAATGTTGTTTTCACCCGCCAGAGGGTCTACGGCAGTATTCGCTCCGGGTTGACCGGCTCCCGGAGCAGCTGGCGGGGCACCGAAAGGATTATTTTGAGCAAAAATAATCGTAGGAAATATTTCTAAAAATACTGCCAGGACTAACAAGCTACACCCTACGACAAGGCTTGGTGTATTAGATTGGCGTTTTTTGAACTCGTTAAACATCACCTAAACTACCCATAAAACGCAGTTTGACACTGGTCTGCGCACATTTATCTATAAATCACATAAACCATTAAAAATAAAGGAGTTATATGGGAGGAGATTAAAGCTCTAAACGGGATTTCCAGGAGGAAATCTGTGCTTTAACCTGGTCAGGAGCGGTAGAACCATAGCTTTTGAAGGCAGCAATGGCGTTTTTCACCCCTAAGACTCCATATATCTTTTCGTCCAAATCGGGCGAAAGCTTTTGGAACTCCTCCAAAGGAAGTTCGGCAAGAGTGCAGTTGTTTTCTGTAGCCAAGCCAACTAGCGACCCAACCATATGGTGAGCAGTGCGCTGGGGAATGCCTTGTAAGATCAGATATTCCATCATGGTGGTGGCATCAAGAAAGCCCTGTTCGAGTCGTTGGTTAATGCTATCTGTTTTTAAAGTGGCCCCTTCGACCAGCGGAGCGGCAATATCGAGGCATGCTTCGACGGTATCAAAGGCATCGAACAGGGCGGGCTTATCTTCTTGTAAGTCCCGGTTGTAGGCCAGCGGCAATCCTTTCACCAGTATCAGCAGCGTTTGCAGATTACCAATAACTCGTCCGGTTTTTCCGCGCACCAATTCCAGAATATCCGGATTGATTTTTTGAGGCATGATAGACGAGCCGGTACAGAAGTCGTGCGGCAGATCGATGAAGTCGAATTCGACAGTTTTCCATAGAATCCATTCCTCAGCCCAATTGCTTAAATGGGTTGCGATGACACTCAATGCAAATGCGGACTCCAGCACAAAATCTCGATCACTGGAAACATCAAGACTATTGGCCGCAACAGAATCAAAACCGAGTCGTTCTGCGGTATCCTGTCGATCTATCGGGATGGAAGTTCCAGCCAGTGCCGCAACGCCGAGACTGGACACATTGAGTCGTTTGCGACAATCGGCAATTCTCTCTCTGTCGCGTTGGAACTTCTCACAGTAGGCGAGCCAGTAATGCGGCGCTAGTACGGGCTGAGCTCGCTGTAGGTGTGTATATGCTGGAATGATGGTATCGAAGTCATGATCACAGCGTCCCGCAAATGCCCGCTGCAATTGCAGAAGTAAGCCGTCGACTCGATCGAGTGCGTCGCGCACCCAAAGTCGAAAATCGGTACTTACCTGATCATTTCGGCTTCGACCGGTGTGAAGCTTCCTTCCAGTGTCTCCCAGTTTATCGATCAGGAGTTTCTCGATATGCATGTGGATGTCTTCCAGCGCAATCGATGGGGTGAAGTTCCCGTCCTCAATATCTGCTTTGATTTCAAGCAGAGTAGACTCAATGGCCTCCCGTTCGTCATTGGTCAGGATGCCCACTTTTTCAAGCATTTGAGCATGAGCAATAGATCCTTGAATGTCCTGCGCATAGAGCCGCGCATCGAAGCTGATACTTTCAGTAAAAAGCTCAACTCGACTATCGGTATCTTTGGCGAACACGCCGGATCGTGAAGGACTTGCCACAGTGTGAAACCTTGTTTATTGCACGAGAAATCATCTACTGAAATAGGAAGAGTTTATGCTAGATACGAGTATCTGGACTGTCAACGAGCAACGACGGGGCGACTGTTCGGGAAGCAAAATCAGAATAGGGCCAAGGAAGTCGTAAATTTAACCGCCGGCCGCTTGCGAAAAGGGTAGTTGACGGGATAAAATCAGGAAATTTTATGCGCTAAGTGGACTCTATCGTGTTAGAGCCCTTGAACCAAAGCAAGTTTGAAGAACGAAGCGACGTAGTGTGCAAATTCATTAGACGCGATAGATTCAGCCTTGTTTTGAAAATAGTTTAGATACAGAAAGTAGCAGCTCGTGCCACGCCGCGACGATATCAAAAAAATCTTACTCATTGGATCTGGCCCTATTGTGATTGGTCAGGCATGCGAATTTGACTATTCAGGAACACAGGCTTGTAAAGCGCTTCGGGAAGAAGGATATGAAGTTGTATTGGTGAACTCCAATCCAGCGACGATCATGACTGACCCAGCCTCTGCTGACCGCACTTATATCGAGCCACTCACTTGGCAGATGGTCGAGAAGGTGATTGCGAAGGAGCGGCCGGATGCTATGCTCCCGACCCTTGGTGGTCAAACGGGTCTTAATGTTGCGATGGACTTAGATCGCCACGGCGTATTGGAGAAGTATGGCGTCGAGATGATCGCAGCAAACGCGGCGGTGATCGCCAAAGCGGAAGAGCGTGATCAGTTTAAAGTGGCCATGGAAAAGATCGGCTTGGATGTCTGTAAAGGACAAACCGTTCACACGATTGAAGAGGCTCGGAACTTTCTAGGTGAGATTGGTTTACCCGCCGTGATTCGACCCTCGTTCACGATGGGTGGAGCGGGCTCGGCGATAGCGTACAACCGTGAAGAATTCGATTCATTGGTTCGCAGCGGTCTAGATCAATCGCCAGTTACGGAAGTGCTTGTGGAAGCTTCCATCATTGGATGGAAAGAATACGAAATGGAGGTGATGCGTGATCATAACGATAACGTAGTTATCATCTGTGCCATTGAAAACTTTGATCCAATGGGAATTCATACCGGGGATTCGATCACAGTCGCTCCGGCTCAAACCCTGACAGACAAAGAATATCAGCGAATGCGTGATGCTTCGCTGGCCGTTATTCGCGAGATCGGCGTGGAGACCGGTGGTTCCAACATTCAGTTCGCAATTAATCCCGAAAACGGGCAGATGATTGTTATCGAAATGAATCCACGAGTCAGTCGCTCAAGCGCGCTCGCCAGTAAGNCCACAGGGNTCCCGATTGCGAAGATCGCGGCAAAATTAGCTGTTGGCTACAGTCTGAATGAACTTAAGAATGATATAACGCGGGAAACGCTTGCTTGTTTTGAACCCACGATTGATTATGTTGTGACCAAGATTCCCCGATTTGCTTTTGAGAAATTTCCGGAAGCTGACCACACGCTTACTACTCAAATGAAGAGTGTCGGTGAAACGATGGCCATAGGTCGAACGTTTAAGGAATCCTTCCAAAAAGCTCTTCGTGGACTTGAAGTGGGAAGTTTCGGGTTTGGGTGTGATGGTAAAGATCTGTGGGGATCGGATGNACAGCCAACAGATGAAGAGATCCGAGCGAAGCTGAGCATCCCAAACTCACAGCGAGTCTGGTATCTACGTTATGCCATCAAAGCGGGTTACACTCCTCAGCAACTCCATGAAATCACACATATCGACCCCTGGTTTTTGGATCAGCTGTACGAATTAGTTGAGATAGAAAACCAGATCAACGAATGTGGCAGTACCGACAATATAGATCAGGCTTTACTCAAGCGTATTAAACAAAATGGATTTTCCGATCGTCAGCTTGCCACGTTGCTCAATAGCAGTGAAATAGCAATTCGAGAATGGCGCAAAGAGCTGGGTGTCGAACCTGTCTTTAAGTCGGTCGATACTTGTGCAGCAGAGTTTGAAGCCTATACGCCATACTATTACTCGACGTATGAGGATGAAAACGAAGCTCCGGAAAAACCGGAAGGGCGTAAGCGGATTATGATTCTTGGCGGCGGTCCCAATCGCATTGGTCAGGGAATAGAATTTGATTACTGCTGCTGTCATGCAAGTTTCGCTCTACGCGAAATGGGTATTGAGTCGATTATGGTCAACTCCAATCCCGAAACAGTGAGTACGGACTACGACACAAGTGACTTATTGTTTTTTGAGCCGCTTACCATCGAAGACGTGCTTAACATCTGTGACAGGGTTCAGCCCGATGGGGTGATTGTACAATTTGGTGGCCAGACTCCATTGAATCTTGCTCGTGGCCTACAAAATGCCGGAGTACCCATTATTGGCACAACGGTTGATACGATCGAAGCCGCTGAAGACAGAGAAAAATTCCAGCAACTGCTTAAAAAGCTGAAGCTACATCAGCCACCCAATGGCATTGCCCGTAATATGGAAGAAGCTCGTCTGGAAGTTGCCGAGATTGGATATCCCGTTTTGGTGCGACCTAGTTTTGTGCTCGGCGGTCGGGCCATGGAAATTTGTTACGACGATGCCCAGTTTGAGCGATTTGTAGCAGAAGCTTTCGTCGTCGCCCAGGGGCAGCCGGTTTTGATTGATAAGTTCCTTGAAGATGCGACGGAAGTGGATGTCGATGCGATTTGCGATCGTTCGAAGGTCGTCGTGTCAGGTGTCATGGAACACATTGAGGAAGCAGGTGTGCATTCCGGTGATTCGGCCTGTGCCATTCCTCCCTATAGTCTGCCGGGCCCGGTTGTGGATCAAATCCGACAGGCGACCGAATCATTAGCTATGGAACTTCAGGTCTGCGGACTGATGAATATTCAGTTTGCTGTTAAGAAGGAAGACGATGAACATAAAATATACGTTCTGGAAGTAAATCCACGAGCTAGCCGCACGGTTCCGTTTGTCGCCAAAGCAACCGGATTTCCGGTCGCTAAAATAGCGACTCAGGTCATGACCGGCAAAACTCTTGAAGAATTAGGCATTGTTTCAGCCCCAGTCCCAGGGCATGTTTCGGTTAAAGAAAGTGTCTTTCCGTTCCGTAAGTTTGCCGGTGTAGATATTATTCTGGGTCCCGAAATGCGTTCGACAGGTGAAGTGATGGGCTCCAGCGAGAGGTTCTCTTTGGCTTTTGCAAAGAGTCAACTTGGTGCGGGCATAGTCCTGCCCAACGAAGGAAATATTTTCTTAAGTGTGACTCAGAGACACAAAGAGATCATCAAAGATTTGGCACAGCGACTACACGCGATGGGCTATACGCTGATGGCGACCGAAGGGACTGCCGCTAGCATTGAAGAAGTGAACATTCCGGTTACGCGTGTCAAAAAGATTGCAGAAGGCCATCCAAACCTGATTGATCATCTAATCGACGGAGAAGTGGCTTTGGCAATGAATACGCCTAATGGCAAAGGAGCCCGAACGGATGAAGGAAAGATTCGTGCTGCAGCGGTTCAATATGGAGTACCCTGTATTACGACCATCCAGGCCGCAGAAGCAGCTGTCAAGGCAATGGAAGCATTGCGTGAAGAGGATATGAGTGTCGTTGCCTTACAGGATCGTAATTAGAACGACCGGCAGTGACGCTATTAACGCATAAAAATCCCCCGGTTCGGAAACGTAAGTTGCCAGATCGGCGGATTTTAGTATTTAGCTAAAGAGAGCTGTGACTGGATCGGCTTTAACAAGCTCACGAGGCTGATTCAGGTGGTTGTAGACAATCGAGTTTGGATTGATACCCACGCTGTGGTACATCGTCGCCAGCATTTCAGTCGGATGAACCGGATCCCGCAAAGGTGCCGAACCAGTTTTATCTGATTCACCATAGACAAATCCGCGTTTTACACCTGCACCAGCCGCGATAGCTGTGTAACAGTATGGCCAGTGATCCCGACCATCATCGCTATTGTTATTGCCGGAAGTGCTTACTCCACGCTGGGGGCTACGGCCAAATTCTCCGATGGCCACGACCAATGTTTCGTCTAGCATACCGCGTTCATCCAGATCGCCGATAAGGCCACTTAATCCAGCATCCAGCATCGGGCCCGATTCGTTCTTCATACGTCCGGACAGGCCAACATGGACATCGAAGGAATGACGATCTGAGTTGGCAACCTTAGGCCAGATAACTTCAACAACTCGAGTACCGGCCTCGACAAGCCGGCGAGCCAGCAAGCAGCTTTGGCCAAAGGTGGTGCGTCCGTAACGATCGCGAGTGGCATCTGATTCTTTGGTTAGGTCAAAAGCATTTCGAGCACGCCCTGAACTAATAAGATTCATGGCAGAATCATAGTATTCATTCAGACCATAATCTTTGGTGGCTTTATCAATTTGAGGCATGCCCTGATTAATCAGATCCCGCAGGCGGGCTCGTCGATCGAGTCGACCTGTGGAGACTTCCTTGCGTAACTGCAGGTCATCCACATTAATACGATCCATTTTGGATTGGTCCAAATCAGACCCTGGCGGGAACAGATAGTAAGGATCGTACGCCCGGCCCAGAAAACCAGCCGTACCGGATTTATTTACTACATTGCTTTCCTGCAGTGGTCGAGGCATCATCACGAACGGAAGCATAGGCACCTCCGGAGGTTTGATGCGAATGATATTACTTCCGAAGTTCGGGAAATCTTTTGGGGTAGGTGGTTCCAGCTGACCAGAAGGACTCACTTTGTCTGCCGTATACCCCGTATGAATTTGATAGATCGCTGCGGTATGGTTAAACAGTCCGACTGGTGTGTAGCTCATCGACCGAATCATTGTTAGCTTGTCAGTAATCTGAGCAAGTTTTGGT
>PBCP01000002.1 GCA_002717145.1 Planctomycetaceae bacterium
CGTTCTTCCAATAACCAGCGTTCTTCTTCATTAAGTCTGGAATAGAATTCAGCAATCACCTCTTCCCGGCTCATCATAAGACTTGGCGTTTCACGGTTTTTATCTTCCGTAGGTGTATTGGCGATGGAGATATTCCTTCGCATATCTCTTCGTTGTGAGCGATAGAATCGGCTTTTATCCATCACGCGATTTCTGATCATAGTGGAGATTAAGGCTAGCATTTGTTCGGGAGTGTCTAGGTCGAATTGTCCCGTGGCAGCCCTCATGAAGAAGTTAGCCATGACACTCTGATAGATGTCCATGCTGTCTTCGACTCTTCGTAGCATTGTGTCATTGAGACGTATTCGAGCAATACGTCGAATGTGATGTCCGTACTGCTCGAGCAATTCAGTCGAAGCATCGGAATCTCCATCCTCAATTTTTTTAAGTAACTCAGTAAATGACATACAAGATCAACTAAGAAGGTGGCCGTAAATGCAATAGATCGTTGGATTAGTTCTGATTTTTTTGTCCGGTTCGTGTCAGTTTTACGTTTTTAACATTGAGAAGGAAAACATGACGACAGAACCAATATAAGGGATTTGGAAAATGAAACGCTACCAAGCCAATCGTAATCGACTAACTTTAACAATTCTTATTTTCGGTTTTTTTGCAGGTACTTGGACGGTGAACGCCCAGCAGCCGGCTGAAAGATTAACGGTAGCTGTCTTACCTGCACAGTCCAGAATACATTACCGGTTCCCCTATTTGACCGATCAACTGGTCCATAATCTTGTAAATTCAAATCAATTTACAGTAGTGGACAGCCTTTCTCTGCATAATGGTCGGCTTAATTCACAAGTTCTGACGAAAGCACAGGAAATGGGGGTGGACGCGATTTTCCAGCTGACGGTAACCGTCGTAGATCAACGAACCGGCTCTCAGTTCAGCACGGGACTGGGGCAGATCAAACTTGGAAAGATCTATGATTTGGGGATCAATCTTTCGCAGTCAAAGGCTCATGCTGAAGTAGTGCTGCGTGCATTTGACCCTTACACCGGAAAGATTCTGACGAGTGTCAATGGGCGAGGTACGAGCGTAGGCACCGATGTAGGGTTTGATTTGGACTACGTTAGAATCGCTGGTTCGATCGATCAGTACGATTTAGGGATGCGACGGTATGAAACCTCATCACTTGGCAAAGCCATGCAAAGGGCCATTGATGATGCTTTAGGCAAGATGAAATTGGTGCCTGCTGCTGTTCCGGGGAATCAAATTGGTTCGGATGTTCCTCTCTATCAGGGACTTGTTGCCGAAGTTGATGACAAATTCGTATATCTGAATGGAGGAAGAAATGCGGGGTTGGAACCAGGGATGCGAGTCGCTGTCTCGAATATTACAAAGGTAATTCGGGATCCGGCTACCGGAGAGGTTTTGGACACGATGACCGAAGTGACTGCCGTGCTAGTTATTGAAGCTGTGCGAAATCGAATCGCCATTGCTAGCCGACTGCTTCCCGATGGGNAGACTGCTGACGTTGCAATTGGTGACGCGGTGGAATTGATCGACNANTNGAGTCGACAATGANTGTATCAATGCAATTTTTCCGGAGTTGACANTGATAGGCTTTCAGAGAGCTCTCGAAAGAGAGCTCTCTGANTTTTGCTAGAAGGTTCGGGATGGTACACGAATACGTCTTAAAAAATCCTTGCCAGATAGTTATCTGCCCGATGTAAGTGCTGATTCATCTTTTTCGTTTCCATTTGCTCTGCCAGTTTACACATCATTGCCCACCTGGGGTTGGTTGATAAGCGTTTGCGATTTTGCCAAATCCATCGCCAGTAGAGTCCGTCATAGATGTCACACCATTCACCCCTCGAGTAATTGCTCATTCGACGTATATAAGAAGAGCCACAAAAATATGGTTTGGTTGTGATTAGACCGCCATCGGCATGCTGGCTCATCGAATATACATTGGGGACCATTACCCAGTCATAACTATCGATGAACATTTCCATGAACCATTTGTAGATATGATCCGGCGACACCTCACATAAAAATAGGAATCCGCCAAGAACCATTAGTCGCTCGATATGGTGACAATAGGCTGTTGCCTCTACTCGTTTTAGACAATCATCAACTGGAGCCAAGCCCGTTGTTTGTTGATAAAATGCCTTGGGAATAGTTTGGTCATGTTCCCAGTGATTNGAGGTTCTCATTCGACTCCCCAACGTTTCGTAGGTGGCGCGTACGAATTCCCGCCAGCCTATCAATTGACGGACAAATCCCTCCAGACTATTTAGTGGTGTATTGTTTTCGTCAGCGAATTCCAAACATCGAGAAAGTACTTGTTCAGGTGTGAGTAACCCAATGTTGATAAGTGGGCTTAACACAGAATGCCAAAGCGTATTTTGGCCCTTCACCATCGCGTCTTCGTAGATNCCAAAATTTTGAAAACGTTGTTCCAGAAAAGTATCCAACCATTTTTTCGCCTGTTCGTGATTCGTTGGATAGGTTCCTCCAGACAGGGTTCCCGGGTTCGTTTTGTATTTGGCTTCTATATATGCGTGTGCTTTCTTGTCGTGCGGTTCATCAGGGATTAGTGAGCTAGGAGGGATTTGGTGGATGAGATTCCGCGGTACTTTTTTGCGATTNTCATGATCGAAGCTCCATTTACCACCTAGCGGCTTCCCGTCGTCCATGAGTACATCAAGTCTGCTACGCTGCCACTTATAAAAATCCGCCATCCGCCAGCGTTTTTTATTTAGGCTAAATTCATCGTTGTTTGCGCGCGTATTGATGAAGCCGGGATTAGATAGAAATGAAATGGGTNAACCTAATTTAGTGGNAGCCTTTTGGAGGCGAGCGTGTAATTCATAGTCTACAGGTTCGATGGTAATGAAGTTGATGGCAGTATCAGACTCTTTGTTTTTGACNGTCTTTAAATGCTTAAAGAGTGAATCCTTGGTTTTTTCNTGGTCAAGATACATCGTGTTAAATCCACGTTTTTGACAAAACAAGGCATACTTCTTCATNGCTGTTCTTTGAAAGTTTAGTTTCTTGCGATGAAAGCGAAGAGGATACACATGATCCCCGAAGAAGAGGCTATCTTCGATGAGGACAATCATGTCCGGTTGCAGNGCAAATCCAGGATGGTTCTCAAAGAGCTGATTTGGAAAGATGAGCANAAAACTTCGCATCNTTTCNTGGCGATTAAATAGATAGCAGAGTGCTGGAAGCCCCAGTACGAGAGACAACCGTTAGACCCTTATTGTTGTACTTAAGGACTTAATTGGTAGTGGCTTTTTGGGAATCAGACTTAGGTAAACTCTACTTTTCCAATTTTTCAAACGGCTTTATCGCCGGATCTCCAAAGATGACGTACAACATGGTGTTTTGTCGAATNGTTCGCTGTGTCACCGGCGTGGGGATGACAAAGTCACCAGCTCGAAATCCTCGCATATCGATAATGGCGTTTAAAAGCTCTTGATAGGCGATCCCAACACTCTCTCCCTCCATCCAATTTTCCAGCACAGGGAAAAGATGNGGAAAGCCGGAGCTAAGTCTCATATGTCCAAAGAAGACGACTGCTCCTCGATCTAAATACTCCAATGCAAAGGCCGGACGAGCATCGACTTTGTACCCACCAGGCGCAGAAGATAGTCTNGGAAGATCNGATTTGACGGGAACTGCTGAGAAACAGGAGCCTGTTAAGACGATTCTATTTGCCGAGTTGCTTGGAATCCCGTTAATGTCAATGGAACATGACATCCCCGGAATACCNTGTCCGTGCATNACAACAAGTTGAGCGGNTTTAAGAGCCNGGTCANGTTTTGAGGACAATGTTTTTACATAGTCCCCTTTGCTTTTAAGGTGAATGTTCCACAAGTCTTTTCCTTCCANCTTCGCTGCATCCTCAGCAGCAGGAGTATAGACGGCTATCGTGGGAGTATTTAAGCCGTATCCCGCAAACATTTCTCTCAAGATGCCGGCCTTTTGCAGCGACCTCGTTTCGGCGACCGAAGGAACCTGACTAACGGCCATTGGCCGTAGGCTTTTTTGAGGGATTGCCCGGTAATTGATGGAGCGGGCAATAAGCCGTTGAAAACTTTCAGCATTGGGAGCTAGGAGAATGCCTGGATATACATCGATGTGTGGGTCTTCGTCCAGCGAACTGAAAACCTCCCACAAGCCNAATAACACATTCTCCCGATAAGAATCCATTTTCGGCGCGACAGCAACATACTTTGGATTTGCCTCTAAAAGTCGTTCGTGGAGTATCGTCCGTCCCGCAACTTCCGTAACCGATCCTAAATCATCTAAACGCAAAATCTCGCCGTTACGATATTCAGATAATTTATTCAGAGCTGAAAGGAATGCTGGTGAATCGTGATCTGTCAGGATCACATAATTTTCACCGCNAACCGCATGNGCTTTCATCTTCAGAATGAANGCNGAATTCCTAAGGATGCTAGGGGCAGGTCTCGGAGATGTTCTGTCGATTCGTGGTAAATCTTTAAGCGGCGGAAGGTCAAGTGTTTGAGCTTCCAGTATTAAAGAATNGAATGAGAGTGAGGCCAGCAGTACAAATAGNAGAGGACGAATCATAGCTNTTACCAACAGGGCAGGGGCTTGAGGTGTTTACCTGAAACATCTCTATTCTACCCTGTCTACAAGACATGCATTGCTAACCACACCTGCAGGAATCGAAATTCTTGGCTGGCTTTGGTGATGGGAAATCAATTTATTTCTCATCACCGTGTTCAACACTAATGGACTCTATCTGTAGACTGAACTTGCCCTGTTTCTTATCACCGAGAAGGATTCCTAGTCCGGCGACGTCACTGGGATTCAGTTTTTGTTTAGGGAATACGCGGCCGCGCCAAGTCGCCACAAATTGATCAACTGGTAACTTAACTTCGATCAGTTTATTTGCAGTTGTTTTGAAAGATTGACGGAATGAGAAACCACCGAGATTTTGCTGTGCGTATAAGTTCATGTTGTAAGTCCTGCCATCTCCTTTGACCTTCAGGATAATCGAATCACCTTTATCGAGATTGAAGTCACCCGAAGGAAGACGTATCGATGCGAATCCGCCATTGTTTTCCAAAGAGAGATAACCAAAAAACTCTAGTGTATTTTGGTCAGTCAGGCGGTATCGCCCAACCGATCGTCCTCCCATGACACCATCGTTAACAGCTCGCCATTTTCGGATGCTTGCAGGACTATCAAAATCCAATACGACTTCACGGTTTGTGTCAGCGAACAACGTGGAAGAGAGAAAGAATAACAAGGTAGCCGTGATGGAGTATTTGCGCATTATTAGATTCCTTGTGCCATTTGATAATATGGTTTCCAAAAGAAGAGTTTTGGAAAGGTTCTACTTACTCAAATTTTTCGAATTTAAGATCAAATAGTAGCTGGCGAATCCAATTTTAAATGCACCTAATCCAACTTTCCGCCAGTTAATGCGGATGATTGAATATTACAAAGCCGAAAGTTAATTCTCATGATCTCGGCTTCTTTGACGTGGATATGACCGCTGAAATCAAATAGAGTTCCTGTAACTTCATTTAGATTCACTGTTACTGTTAACTGGTCGCCGGGACGGGCAAAACCGCGATAACGTGCTGAATCGACCTTTACCAAAACACCTAACGCATATTCGTTGTGATTCGGGTCAGACGTGATGTACGATTCCATCGGATTATAGTTAGCAGCGATCAATATCCCTGCAGACTGAGTAGCCAGCTCCTGCATAATGGCACCGGGAAAGACAGGTGCATTCGGGAAATGGCCGATGATCCAGGGCTCATCTTCCGTTACTAGCTTTGTCGTAATAATCTTTCGCTCTTCTAGTACCGCAATCTTCTCTACCAGAAGGTAGGGCGAGCGATGATGCAGATATTCGTCAATGTTATCAAAACGATGTTGATAGTAATTCATCAAATTCTTTCTGAGCAAGATGGTAGGGACAGAGTTTACTAAAAGAAGAGTGGGTTTGGAAGATTGTGTTTTTTACTAAGGCGCCAACGCTTGGTAGACAATAGGACGCAGGACATCGCGTAACCGGTGTGAAAAAGGCATGTTTTGACTTAATGCGATAACAATGAGGTCATCTTTAGGAGAGATCCAGAAGTGAGTACTAGCAATACCATCCCATCCGTATTCGCCAACGTGTGCTGTGGCCGAGAACTCGGTAATTTCTGTTACAACAGAAACTCCCAGTCCAAATCCGACCCCTTCTTGTTCCTCGATGATAGAGATTGGATAGGCTGCCGCTGGAAGTTGATTTTGCGTCATTGCGTTAACGGTTTTTTTGGATACAATTCTTCTCCCCCGGTATTTGCCTTCTCTTCTTAACATTTCACAGAATTTTAGATAGTCGCTTGCTGTGGAGACTAAACCTCCACCACCTGAAAACATTGTTGGCTGTTTTAAGAATTCTCCAACGATTCGNGGATCCTTTGCTTCAATAATTCTCTCTCCTTCCGAATCATAGACTTTGGCAAAACGTGGCTTAGTCGATTCAGGTAATTGAAAAGCAGTTTCCTTCATATTAAGAGGAGCGAAAATCTCTTTCTCCAAAAAAGCAGGAAAGGAGATTCCACTCACTTTTTCCACCAAAAGTCCCAGGACATCGGTTGAAACACCATAAGTAAATTTCTCTCCCGGCTGCGAAGCGAGAGGGATGTCCTTGAGTTTGTCCACCATCGCTGCCAAGTTTTCTGAATTGCCCACTTGCCGTTCTGAGTACATTTCTCCAATGGGGGAAGTCTCCAGGAAATCATAAGTTAGCCCTGAAGTATGACGAAGAAGGTCCCTTATTGTTATGCCTCGGTTCATGTCTTCCACAATCAATTCGCCATTTGGATCAATGCCGGCATAGACATTTAGGTTTTTGAGTTCGGGAATATATCGACTGACAGGATCATCCAAGTCAAGCAAATTACGTTCATAAAGAATTAGTACAGCAAGACTCGTGATAGGTTTCGTCATCGAGTAGATTCGGAAGATTGTTTCTGTTTGCATCGGCGTTTGGTTTGCGATATCGGCCCATCCAAAAGAGCCGTTGAAGACAATTTGCCCCTTTCTTGCGACCAATACGACAGCTCCAGCTAATTGTTGGTCGTCAATCAGTGACTGAACAGCAGGGGGGATCTTATCAAGTTTGTCAGAGGACATCCCGGCTCGTTTGGCATTTGTAATGCTGACATCTGATGGAGTCTGCGCATTTCCGTGTTGGAAGTTGCCGAGGAAGAATAAAGCCGCAAGCATGAAAGTCGAGCTTTTTAGAATAGGCAAGGCTGATAGCACTCCGGTACTCCTTTTGCGATCTATTTCCTGATTAAATAGGTTGCCGTTTATAGACAGACGGTTCAATACCTATGCTTAATTGTGACTTTAGTTCGTGGTGTTGAGAAGTCTCCCTCCAAGCCATTTACGTTCGCCAATTTCTAGGACGTTTCCTTTTGGCACAGATTCATGATTAAGTCCTGGTTTAAAAGAGAACTTTACTTGGGGAAGCGTCTATGACTTATGCGCGATCACGCCTAATTTTAGGGATGTCGACTGTAGGGACAGTAGTGGTGGGGTGTTTAGCCGTACTAGGATTCGAACTCTATCGAAATTTTGAGACAGTAATACTTGAAAGCGTAGTTTCTCAGGCGATCGCTGTGGCCATAATCCTAGCCATAGTATTTGGAGCCCTTTTGCCATTTGACATTTTGGGTGGCTTCATTCTTCCGACTAAATTTTCAAAGTCTAACACCAGATTAGAGAGGTGGTTCATTGCTTACCTTTTGGGCGTAACCACTCAGTTTTTCTCTTACATAGTTCTCGGCGTTCTTATTGTTAACTTGGCTAGCTGCAACCCCGTTACCGGGACTCTTGGCTTCGCCGTACTGAGTATCATCGTTTTAGGAATTAGAAACACTCTTATCAATTGGAAAACAAAGCCTTACAAAAGCTTGGATAGTGACCTCAGAGAGGCAGAAGAATTAGCAAAGTCCTGGCTACCAGTCTCGAATCAGATCCAAATAGTAGATCGCGAGGACATTGGATACACGGGGGGGATCATTGGTTTTGGACGACGTTCCAAAATTCTTATACCGCGACGTTGGCTTTCATTTGGCGTTGATGTTCTTGCCACAATAATCGCTAGAAGACAAATTGCTATCTCTTCCTATGCTCATACCACCGGAATCCTTCTGGCTCTTGTCTGTAACATTGGCGGCTTTCTATGTGCGAATCTGCTGTCATCCTCTCCAGTAAACTCTTTGGCCTGGTTAATTGAATTTATATCCTGGTTTAACTTGTGGACATTCTTCAGCCTGTTAATTTTGCCAACCTTCAGTAGGTCTGCTTCTTCGCTGGTTGACGATCGCCTAGTGTCTCTAAAAGTGCCCAAAACGCTTGTCATTCACGCTGCCGAGGCGATGAACGGGTTGCAGGATAATGAGCGTTCCAGAAGCAGGCTTATTGAAACAATCTTCCATCCAATTCCCAGCGTCGAACGACGTTCACGGGAACGCCCTTTGTTGCCGCTTAAAACCTGGCAAGTTGCAAGAAGCAGTCTGTTTATTTCCTGGGCTGGATTAAGTTTATTGGCGCGTGCCGTTCATTGTAATGTTGGTCGTCCGGACCTTTGGTTGTTACTCCCAAGTGATTAATCAAAACGAACTAATACGCATGATGACGATCTATCGCTCCGTCAGAAGTTCACTAAATACCTCGGCGCGCATGTATCTAGAATCTGCCCTATGATCCAATATTGGCGAAGACACTGGGAAATTGAACTCTCAAAGGATCCTTTTGTTCACGTCAATTCCGTGTTGTGTGACCTTAGGTGATTTCGCTTCTGAGATGCGGTTGGAGTTATCTAAAAAACAAATTCCCTACNCGCTCTAGCCGTGCAAAGAAACAATGATTTACGCATAAAAGTAATTATTTCTTTACCAACGCCACATTTTCAGATCAGATCCTGGAGGTGCAAGAATGCTTTGCGATGGTGATTGCCCAAAGTGAAGGCGATCAGCTGATGAGGCTAATCGTTATGATCACAGAGCAAAGTAAGAGAATAGTCGCAGCAGGAGCAGCTTTAGATAGGCTGTCTTGTCTTATTTTCAAGTGACAAATCAAGGCCGTTAGCATCATGCCAGCCATACACAACGTACTGGGGATTAGAAGTAGTGGGTTCCAAATTGCCGCTATCATCAGGATCGATGTGAGGACTTTTAAGGGGCCAACTGTGAAGTACACCCAGTCCGGGAAACCATAGGCTTGGAATTCTTCACGGAGAGTATTGGCGGTGGAACCTCTATAGCTTGTAGCCTTGTCTCTCCGGAAAAGCCAAACGTTAAGAATTGTTAAAGCGACAATGAACTGGATGATGCTTGCTGTTGTTGACATTTTTACTNCCCCCGTACTACCAACTTCTAGGTGTAAGCCCGCTAAAAATTTATTTGCTTATCTGTCTGGAGCTGTGCTGCGGACAAGCAGACACGTAACGCACAGCGAGCTGCCGGCGACAATGCTTCCAAAAATCAAAATAATTACGTTGATGAGATCCATCATTTACTCCTTCGACGTGGAAAGTATCAAGTTGCCCAGACTTAGGATGGATGGAACCCAGACGCCGACAAAAATACCCTCTTCCTTGTAACCCAAGAACCAAAGGCTCACTGACAAAACGAACGACACGCCACTGCCGAAGAGGTATACAGATCTGGCTTTTCTCAATTTCATAGTCGCTCCTTATCTTTGCGTTGGGGAGAGTGTTAAGTGAAAACAGAAATCGTCAACACTTTTTAATGGAACTTTCATACTGCAGAACTTAATCAGCCTTAGCCGCAACGATTTAATCATGGGCAAAATTCGACTTTTTAGCGTAAGTTCGTGCTTGCCGAATCAATCCAAAGTTTTAGACTTTAAAGGGTAAACAACTTTACGAGTCGTTTTTGAAAGTGCGTCGTATGCCTTCTTTTTTACGTTGCTTAGTAGTTGCTTTAGTGTGTCTTGGGATGGCGGTGGTATCCCGTGCCGAGAAGGCAACCAATGACAAGATCCAATTAGGTGACCCTTCGTTGACATCTGGAATCCCCGGCGAGGGAGTCTTGACGAAGGAACAAATAAAAAATTGGTTGGCTGATGAACGTAATCATCGTGTTCTGACTCCCTCGTTGCCACTCGGGTTGTCCGTTGGGGAAAAGCAAATTTACATCCCGGAAGACAATCCGATGACTCGTGCGAAAATCGAGTTAGGTCGACAGTTGTATTTCGATCGGAGATTATCGGCAAATAACACCGTTAGCTGTGCTGATTGTCACCACCCTGATGACTCTTACGGACGAGGGACTCGTTTTGGCGTCGGTATTAATGGTCAAATGGGAGGACGTAATTCTCCCGTCAGTTTTAATCGCATTCTCTCCAAAGCTCAGTTTTGGGATGGCCGAGCTGGTTCGCTTGAAGAACAAGCGATAGGGCCTATTGCAAATCCGATTGAGATGGGCAATACGCATCTCAACGCAGTCAAGACGTTGGCGGCAATTGAAGGCTACCGTCTGCAGTTTGAAGAGATCTTTGAAGATGGAACAACCATTCAAAATGTTGGAAAAGCAATAGCCACCTTTGAAAGGACGCTGGTTACGTTGCCATCTGCATACGATCTATATGAGCCGGTTCTAAGCTTGAGAAAGGCGTTTGGTGACGATTTAGATGACTTGGAGGCTCTCAAAGAAGATGACCCGGTGTTGTTTGAAAATTACACTTCCAAGCTCAAGCAAAGTCAGACTAACCCAATGTCAGAATCTGCCAGACGAGGAAGAGATATTTTCTTTACCACGAAAGGACGCTGTTCGGCATGTCATGTAGGAGCTAATCTTGCTGACGAGAAATATCATAATTTAGGAGTTGGCATGGAAGCAGAACAGCCTGATTTAGGTCGCTTCGAGGTGACGAAACAACAAGCCGATCGAGGTGCCTTTAAGACCCCTACTGTTCGCAATGTCACGCTTACTGGTCCCTACATGCATGATGGAAGCATGGAAACCCTTGAAGAGGTTGTTGAGTGGTATGCCAAAGGAGGTTTTCCAAACCCAACTTTAAGCAAAGATATCAAGAAACTTGATTTGACCGCTCAGGACAAAAAAGATTTGGTTGCCTTTATGAAAGCTTGTACTAGTAAGCTCCCTAAAGTGGAACAGGACAGACTGCCCAGATAGCCTGCTACTTAAGAACAGATTGCTGATCGAAGGTTCGATTAGCCACGTCCTTCTACTATCTAAGAGAAGGACGTGGCCAACCAGACTTAAGTGAATTTTAATGTTTTCGCTTTTCCCCATCAGAAGGCATGCGCCCTTTTCGGGTATCATTCAACAACTCGGCAAAATCGATTTGTCTTCTTTCNAGATCATTGAANTTTCTCGTGATCGAATCATCCAGNGGATCTTTGACTTTGATNCCAGTAAGGAATCCGGATANGGCAGCCTGATTNCCTAAGGAATCAGGNAGATTGTTATCTTCCGGGAATGCAATATGGGTGAAAAGAGCATCGGTTTCTGTATGGTGGCAACCGCTGCAGGTGAACAAGGCAAATTGATGACGCTGGTCTGAAGTCACATTGGCTGGTTTCCAGGGCACTCCAAATGGTGTCGGAGCCGAAGATCCCAGAATGGAATCTGGCAGTCCATCCATGAGTTGAAGAATGGCTCCCAGTGTTTGCCGTCCCTGTTTTGTATTGTTGAAGAATTCGAAATCGGGAGTTCCAGCAACAGGCACTTGAGTTAACTTTGGTTGATCCTGGATGATCTTAAATTCACGAAGTTCCCAAGGGCGTCCTAACGCAACTTCGTTCGTTCGTACCTGATTCAGATGGAAAGAATGTTTATCAGGACCGAGTTGCCGATCCGTGAATGAACGAGTGATTTTAGACAGCTCATCACTATAACGTCGGCTTTCGATTGGATGTGCCTGTAGGCGTTCCCATTTTCTAGCCCACTGATTCAACTCGTGAAGATTAGAGGCCGCAAGATTGTATTCAAAGATAATATAGAAACCACGGCCAAGGGGTTTTCCCTCAGAATCCAACGTACCGAAGACCAAACGACCCTCTCCAGCAGATCTAACTTCAGTGCCATCCACCGACCTTAAATCCATTCGGTTCACAATCGCCAATAATTTGAAGGGGGCCTTATTGAGATCCAATTTTCCACCACCACTTGCCTCCCTCCATGGGGCAATGATGAGATCGTTCATTGCAGATCGGGCGACGGCAACGCCATGGCCTACAGTTTGATCTTCAAGCCACTGGTTGAGCCAGTTCTCGACGAACTTTGACGGGGGGACTTTTCCACTCATCTGGGTCATCAAGTGCTTGAAGGTCCAATAAGGTGCCGGGCTCTTTGGGTCTGTGTAGATAGGATGTTCGACCACTTTAAGGTCTGTAATCATCAGTACACGTTCAATATCGATATCCTGATATACGACTTCGCCGAATGAGCCAACTTGAGGTCGATTCATTTTATTAAGCGGCTCTTTAGGAGGCTTGGCTAATCCAGGTAGAACCGAAAACGAGAAAAGAAATAACACCAAAACCAATATTGAACTTTTTCTGAGATGCAATTTAACCCTCTTCATTTCACTCCTCCTTCAGCTTTCATAAACTGTCGATTTAACTCTCACGAAAATAGCGATCGCTATTTTGTGTGAATGCCCATGACTTAGAAAGCTTGTATTGCAAGTCCCGTGCCAAACTATAAATCAAGTGATTTTCGCTAGAGGTGCACTAAAATGATACACTTCAGGGGTGGCTTGTCGCCATGAATGTGTATCAAAAAAGAACACTTCGTCGTGGTGTTATAGCACTATCTGCTACTAATAAGCTTTTGTTAGCGGTTTAATTGCCAAAGGGTGATGTTTAGAACTATGGCGAAACTTACCCAAAGAAAATAGGGAACCAGTAATAATCCGGCCGCTTTCGATTTTTTTGCAAATGCCACTAGCGTTATTAAGATCGTAAGCCAGAGGAATAGAATTTCCACTGCCGCAGCACCAGGATTGTTCAAGCCAAAAAACAGAACGGACCATAGGCTATTTAGAATTAGTTGGACGCCAAACCAGATAAATGCATGCCGAGCATTTTTTATTCCATGCTTGCGCCAAACAAGCCAAGCCGCCGTTGCCATGAGAGAGAAAAGAATGGTCCAAACCGGGCCAAATAGCCAATTAGGTGGAGTCCAGTTCGGTTTGGCAATATCAGCGTACCAATTGGGAATTTGAGGGGTTGTTGCCAGATTTCCAATTGCAGCTGCAGAGAAACATATCAGGAAGGAAATAAATAGTCCGGTAGCCGGTTTGAGATTCGAAACGCTTTGCATTTAACTGACAATCATCATTACTGTATAGACGATGTCAGGTAATCATAGTTGACACCGTTCTGGAAAAAAGCGAACTGTTTTGCCGCTTCCAACAGTAGATACGCCGTCAGCGGTTTTCGAAATGCATACATGCAGCAGTCAACAGAGAAAGTCGCTGCTACAGCGATTCAAAGACNTCCTCTGCTTGTATTAGCTTGCTCGCTCATAAATCTCAATGGTTGTTAGGGGATAGCCTGAAACATCTGATGAATGATTAACTCGCCGTTATTTATCTTAATTTGCAGATCGAAGAAACCGGCACCGCGAGCGGTATGGGGAAAAGTCACCGAATAGTTATCGCCTTGCTTGCGAAAGCTCATCGGCTTATCCCATGCAATTTGCTCGAAGTTTTCCTGTCTGACAGCTGGTTCCACCGTGTAATTTGGTTCCAGTAACATTTGCAGGATTCTCTCGGCTTCTTCCANAGTCATCCCTTGTATTGTTCTCGCTCGATAATCTTTTTTGCCAATCTTAAGAATAGTCTCTTTGCGAAGCGTGGGTTTACCGGCCCAGAATTCACCAACTCGTAGATCATCCTTTCCCGGTCCTTCGTTGGGGAGCCACCATTGCTTGTAGCTAATATTTAGGATCTGGCTGGTCACTTCTCGATTCTTAACTTGTTCGACGCTCTGTATCTGAATGCCGCGAGCTTCAGNGGGTAGAAGGTAATAAGTGGAAATTTTTGCCACCTTTTTAATTCCTCTTTGAGCCGCCAAATCCAGAACAATCTTTTCTTGCGCTTTTGTGAGAACTGCACTCGCGACATAATCGGTCTCAATTTTGTTTTTTACTACCGCTGAGGTCGTAAGAGGATGAAGGATTCCCCATAAAATCGCATAGCACAAGTAGATTCCTAATCGTTGTCTGTTCATAGGATTTTCTTTTCCGAATAGTGAAGTGTTGTCAGTTACATTAGCAGAAGCATAATACCATTCACGTAAACGAACACAAGATTTGCAATGATGATTCTCTAACATTGCGAAGCAACAATTGCTTAGCCTAGGTCATCGTTGCTATTAATTTGAATTAATGAGTTCGGTGAAGCGAATAGATTTCCACGTCGACTCCGGTAGAAAAATGTACAAGATCCGGTGATGTATTTAGTCCCGTAAATCCATTGGCTTCCAGTAACTGATCCTGGAACTCGATTAAACTTGCGCTGCGAGCGGGATACGGGGCATGATGGACCTGTCCACGTAATATCCGCCCCCTTCGTTGAGTGAAGAGTAGATATCGTTCCAAAAGGAAATACTCCAATGAGTCGGGTTGGCTTGGAGGTATTGGTTGGCCCACCTTTATTTTGAGATTCGATTGGATATTGTTATCCCGTTTCAAACTGTATTCATAAGTAGTTTGCTCATTTGAAAAAGTCATGCCCGAATAGAAATACGGGAGGTGCCAGATCCACCTCGCAATTTTAACAGCGATCAATGAACTAGCATCTAGCGAAAAAAAGAATACCCCCGGTTCATTCTTGTGCAGCACGTAAGTTCGGATATTGGTTTCCAGGAAGTTAAAGCCCAAAGCTTTAGGGCACCAGGCAGGCCTTATGTTTTTCATTTCAAAAGGGACTAATCCTACATAGGCTTTGCCGTGAAACAGATCCGGCTGAAGTCCTTCAGGCAGCACGGCTTCTAATTCTTTCACCGAGACTTCCCAGTGGAGAAAAGCCAGATTTCTCCACGATTGGTACCCTTTTAGTTTCTCAGAAGGACGCTGCCTTGGAAGAGTGCGATTAATACTCATCATAAAATCCTATTATGGTATTACAGATGTATGCTATTCACGAATAAATAACCGGTTAGCCTAAAAGCTTCATAACTTCGTGAAAAAATAATAGTTCATCGATTCGATCGCAAATGCCTAAGAGCTGTCATTTCATTAGGATAGTGCAAAAAACGTTTTTACAGTTTGTCTTTGCTGTGGAGAATTCCCGACATACGAAGCGCGTCGATGAATACCATAACCTTTTGAGTCATGGTAGAGTTGCGGAAACAGAGCTGCCTTAAGTGACGATGAAATCAACTCGGTTCATTTAGATTGAGTCCTCGATGATGTTCTAATGCATCCCAGTCCAGACAGACACCATGACCTGAACGCGAGGGAGCGGTAGCAAACCCCTCCTCGATTTGAAGTGGATACTCTAAGAATCTTTCCAGGCCAAATCCATGTGCTTCCAAAAAAGATGCGTTGGGTGCGGCGGCTAATAAGTGAACATGCAGGTCATGTACGCCGTGAGATGTTACTGGCAGACCAGCCTCCTCTGCCATTTGCGCGATTTTGAGCCAGACAGTAATTCCACCAACATTGGCGACATCCGGCTCTGGGTAGGAAACTCCACCGGTAGTGACTAGTTTTTCAAATTCATAAATGGTATGCAGATTTTCGCCACTCGCAATCGGAATTCCTCCTTCTAATAACACCTGACGGTGCCCTTCAAAATCCTCTGGGATGACCGGTTCTTCCAGCCAGTAAATGTTGTAATCTTTAAACGCTTTGGCCGCTTCGGTGGCCTGATTGACGGACCAGCGCATATTAGCATCGACCATTAATGGTAGATCAGGACCCAGAAAATTTCGCATCGCGGCGACTCGCTGAATATCTTCTTCCAGGTTGTCTCGTCCAACTTTCATTTTTATCGCTCTAAATCCACGTTGAAGGTTGGCTTCTGTTTGCGCTTCAAGACGATCCAATGGCAATTGCAGGTCGATACCACCTGCATAAGCTTTTACTTGAGCATCGACACCGCCAAGGAACTTCCATAAAGGCTGGTTTGCTCGTTTAGATTTTAAATCCCACAATGCAATATCGACGGCAGAGATAGCAAATGATGCAATTCCACCACGTCCTACATAGTGTAATGCCCACCAAAGTTTTTCATTCAGTCGTTCGATGTCATTTGGATCTTCATCTAGTAACAAATGTTTGACATCATGGTCAAGCATCGTCAGTGTGGCAGCCCCACCGGTTTTACCGACGGTGTAAGTGTATCCAAGCCCTTCTAGGCCCTGATTATCTCGGATACGGACAGTCACCAGTGCAAAATGCTCCATTACACCGTGGGTGGAATCAGTGAGAGCCTCGGGCAGGGGAATATAGAACAAATCACTGGCGACGGATTGGATTTTCATAAATCGAACTGGAGAGGGCGATAGAGTGATTCTTAAAAAAACAACCGTGCCGGGACTCAATAAGTCATCGACACGGTTGCACCATTAATTAGACCTGATCCATCCG
>PBCP01000003.1 GCA_002717145.1 Planctomycetaceae bacterium
AACGGTTTTTCGGACGAATGCCGGCTCCCCGACCATGGTGCCGTTCAGTAAATTGTTTTTCCGAAGAGTTGTCCATCTATTTTCTGTCGAGAGTAGACTCATTGAATGTAAACGGTGGCAACGGTTGAATTGTTTACTAATGTAGGGCAAGTTCACAAATTGTACACGCCCGATGATAAGAGTCGGAGGCGAGTTCTCGGGCTACTATATAAATGACGTTAGTTTCGTATAATGATATTCTGAAATTCGGCTGGTTAGAGGCTGGACTGACAGACTGATTTAAGGAGAAATCACGTGACCGAAGCCACGCAACCACTTGTTGGTATCATCATGGGAAGCAAATCTGATTTGCCCACGATGGAAAATGCCCGCGAAATTCTCGATCAATTCGGTGTAGCTCACGAATGTCGGGTTGTCTCGGCGCACAGGACCCCTGAATGGTTAGTCGAATATGCCAAGACGGCCGAAGACCGTGGTCTCAAGGTTATTATTGCTGGTGCCGGCGGCGCTGCTCATTTACCCGGCATGGTTGCGTCTTTGACCGCATTGCCAGTATTGGGAGTTCCCGTTAAATCCCGGGCTCTATCGGGGTTGGACTCCTTACTTTCGATTGTGCAAATGCCTGGAGGAGTGCCTGTGGGAACGTTGGCGATTGGCGATTCTGGTGCAAAGAACGCCGCTTTACTGGCAATTCGTGTATTGGGAAATGAATGTGCAGACCTACGAGCTAAACTGCATGAATTTGCTCAGCAACAAACCAAAAACGTATTGGAGGATTCCGAACTATGAGCCGGACTATTTTGCCGGGTGCGACTATCGGCATGTTGGGTAGTGGTCAATTAGGTCGGATGTTTGCCATTGCAGCCCGTAGGCTTGGCTATCGGGTTCATGTTTTCTCTCCCGACCATGACTCGCCGACAGGTCATGTAGCGGACTTGGAAATTCAGGCTAACTACGATGATTTAGATGCAGTGGCTGAATTTGCGAAAGACGTAGATGTTGTTTCATTTGAATTTGAAAACGTGCATGCTGCGACGATTGACGCTGTAGAACGATTCGCTCCTGTCCATCCGGCAGGAAGAGTCTTGTATACGACTCAACAGCGTATTCGGGAAAAGACGTTTCTCAGTAATATAGGGATTCCGGTAACCCCGTTTCGGGAAATCTATACTCAGGCAGAAATTGATCAGGTTACGGAAGACGATGTTCCTGCTGTGTTGAAGACAGCAGCATGGGGATACGATGGTAAAGGCCAGGTAAAAGTGGAGTCACTGTCAGATTTGCCGGCGGCCTGGGATGAAATCAACAATGCCGAAGCTGTCCTGGAACGATTCGTGGATTTTGACTGTGAGCTGTCGGTTGTTGCCGCCCGAGGCCATGATGGTGAGATGGCATTTTATGGGCCGATGGAGAATCGGCATCATAATCATATCTTAGACGTATCGATTACACCTTTCGATGTTGCACCGGCTGTCGCTCAGGAGGCTTGTGAAATTGCCCGCACGATTCTAACGGAGCTAAATGTAGTAGGTGTGCTTTGTGTCGAATTCTTTCTATCTACCAGCGGGAAACTGTTGGTGAATGAGCTTGCGCCGCGCCCACACAATTCAGGTCATTTAACGGTTGATGCTCATTTGTCGTGTCAGTTTGAACAGCAGGTACGAACGGTGTGTGGATTACCGCTGGGATCGGCTGACCAAATACGCCCGGCGGCCATGGTGAATCTACTCGGCGATCTATGGCAGGACGGTGAGCCGAATTGGACGAATGCATTGGCCGAACCTAATTTGAAGATGCACTTGTATGGTAAACGTGAGGCTCGAGTAGGCCGTAAGATGGGGCATATGACGGTTCTGGCTGATACGCCTGAGCAAGCAGTTGAAAGAGCGATAGCTGCCCGGAATTCTTTGAAAGATCGTCCGTAATGACCGCGTGCATATCACGCGATGATGGAATGATAGATACGGCTCCACTCATGATTGGATTTAAATCGTAGGAGCACCAAAATCGAAATCTTAGAATTTCGGTTACTCCAATCGTTATCGACGATTAAAGATTTACAATTTGATTCGACTGTCCATGCAGCATGACGTCGAGCGCATTACGAACGCTGCTCCGGCGCAATTCGATTAGAGACTCAACTGAAACAAACGCCGCATGAGGTGTAACAATGACCCGTGGGTCATTATAGGGTGCGACAGAAAGATCTGGAGGTTCAGGATCCTGGACGTCTAATGCAGCGCCGGCTATCTCGCCAGACTGTAATGCTGTTGCCAATGCTCTGTGGTCCACCAGACCACCGCGAGCAGTATTGATAAGATAGGCTGTGGACTTCATTTGCTGAAACTGTATGGCACCAAGCATATGTTGGTTGTTCTCAGTCAGCGGCAAATGCAACGTGACAAAGTCACTTTTTGTCAGCAATTCATTAAGAGGAGTCAATTCGACACCTTCTACAGCTTTCGTCATGTTCTGGCGAAATCCCAGAACTCTAAATTCCAGTGCGTTCGCCAGTTTCGCTACCCTAGTTCCAATATTCCCTAAACCAATAATACCGACGGTTTGTCCTTGCATACGCCTGAGCGGAGGTGACACCTCTCGTTCATATCGCCCTGCCTTACTTTCCAGGTTATATAGATTGAGATGTCTGCCCAGTGCAAAGATAGAAGCAATCGTATGTTCAGCAACTTCCTGAAGGCAATAGTCCGGAACGTTGGTCACCGGAATGTTATGTGAAGTGCAGTAATTCACATCGATGTTATCGAGGCCGATTCCCATTCGACTTACGACTTTGCATCGACTTCCAGCCGCTGCGATGACCTTTGAAGTTATGTTGCCCCAGCATGTAAGAATACCATCGCAATCCAGAGCTAGCTGACTAAGTGTCTCTTCAGAGGAATCCGGAGCAATGACAAGTTCGATTCCTGCTTCATCACAAAGTTTCTGTTCAATGCTGGTGTCGGGCCAGGCGATATCCGAGAGTAATAGCTTGAGGGTATTCATGATACTATTCTGCCCCGATTCCTGTAGCCCTCATGATGATGACACCAATTGCAATGACTGAGCCAACTCCAAAAATGACTCCCATGATTAGGATCCACGGCGCACCGGCATTGCCGCGGTGTTTTCGAGCTCGACGTGTCACCGTTTTGGCGTTGGCACCGGCAACTCCGGGGAGTTGGGCAGTCGGGTTATCTGGACGGACGGGAATTGCGGCTTGCCCTGCTGATGCACTACGGCCGACAGGAATTGCGTGAGGCTGAGCTGTCGCAACAGGTGTCGCTCTATTGGCACTGCTTCCCACCGGAATCGCAGTCGGGCTGACCATGGGAGCCATACCAGGATGAGCTGTACTATCTGCTGTGGGGCTCACGGGAATCGCCTGTTCACTGGACGGCGGTCTTACGGGCTGTTGTGCACGAAGCTTGGCTTCGTAGGCTGCCCGGCTTTCCGGTTTTAAGAGGCATAGTTTGGCTTGCGTTATTTGGTTGAGTATACGTTGAGAGTCATCGCTATGCTCACCGGATTGAAACGTCCTGACATGTGACATTTGTCGATCCGCTGCATTTTCTATGACATCCGGATTTGATTCGAATGTCCCAATTCCCAACAGTTGATAATGATTGGGAGGCTGTTGTTCAGCGGGAATTCCCAGCCAAATTCGATATGGATCAAATGGTTCGCTCATCTTTGGATCTCTGACATGGCGATACTGAATTTAGTAATCTAATGTTCAGGCAAGGCCGAATTAGGCAGGAACATCTAAACTCCAGCCTAAAAAAAGGTCGACCTATTCTATTATATCGGCTGGTTCGAATTTGGAAGAATCATTCCATCGAATCAGTTGCTACTTGGCAATTTAACTGCCTATAGTCATCATAAATGAAACAGTTTCCCTCCCTGTACAGACATAGATAATTGAGTCTGGAGAGTACATTCGTGAAGATCGGTGATACCGAAATAGAAGATACTTTTGCCGAAGCCTTCGGTATGAAATATGTCCGACTGATCGTCACGGCAGAAGATGAATACTGGCTCGATGCCGGTCTCAAAGAACTAACCGGTTATAGTTCGTCTGTGATTGCCTGTGATGCAGAAACGGGAATTGAGCAGTACCTACCGCCGGAACAAACTCCGGATGGTCGTATCGGTGCTGCTGTTTTGATCTTTGGTTTTTCAACCGATGGATTACAGAAGGCGGTACCTAATCGAGTAGGTCAATGTGTAATGACCTGTCCTTCCACTGCCGTCTTTGACGGATTACCGGATGGCGATAAACAAGTTGCCTTGGGAAAACAGATTAGGTTCTTTGGTGATGGTTTTCAAAAGGCCAAGATACTAGGAGATGACCGTCACTGGAGAATTCCAGTCATGGACGGCGAGTTTCTTGTACAGGACATGCTTCATGTGCGAGCAGGTGTTGCCGGCGGAAATATTATTCTTCAGGGTTCCTGTAAAACCTCTGCACTTGCCGCCGCACGTCGAGGTGCTGAGGCAGTAGCAGCCAAAGTTGGATCCATTGCACCATTCCCCGGAGGCGTCGCCCGAAGTGGTAGTAAAGTAGGGTCTGTCTATAAAGCACTACCGGCCTCTACTTCGGACCTGTATTGTCCAACCTTGCGTGGACGTGTCGAATCCAAACTTCATCCTGATACCGTGGCAGCCTACGAAATTGTAGTCGACGGTGTATCTCAGCAAGCGGTGGCTGATGCGATGAAAGCTGTCATGGAAGCGGCAGCAGGTGAAAATATTGTCCGTATTGGCGCCGGAAACTACGGTGGGAAACTCGGGAAGTTCCACTTTCATCTACACGAGCTCTTGAAATAGATTCAAAATCGAGGGGCATTCAAACAGCGTTGCTATTGCCTGAACGCCCCTCTTTTCCCAGCGCAGATGAAAACCACCCTCAGATTCTGGAAATCAGAAGGTGGTTTTCAATCGTCTGTCAGCTATCTCAATTGGAGGGGGGGATATTGAGATAGATGATGTGACTTGTTAGTTACTAGCCGCGTCACGTTGAGCCTGGTACTCCTGCATGACGGCCGCTTCACGTTGAAGCTTCATTTCACCTGTCGGAGCGAAATACTGCACGTCATCAGTGAGGTAATGAGGGCTGGGAAGAGTCTGACCGCCAATTTGACTTTGGCAACCGGTCAAGACACTAAGGCCCGCAACAGCCAGGACAGTACAGGTTTTAAAGATGAGGTGTTTTGCTTTACTGGACATTTTTCAAACTCGCTGCCCGTTCAGGTCGAAGGGACTATGCTTTGAATTAACAATGATCTTTTGACTGAATTGCAAATCGTCCGCGTTGATGTACTTCTTTGACCTAATTGTCTGAATTCTCTTTTTTATTTTGTGATGTTCATTGAAAACGGCCAGACATCATTTCGGCGTTGAATAGGGTGAATAGATAATTTGGGAAAATGCATGTTTGGTAACCTGCGTAATTTACTGGAATTTATAGCCCTGCACTTCCTATCATTGAGAGATGCCACTTAGTCCGTGAACAAGCAATCTCCGATAATAGAAATGGTGTGAAGCGTCTAAAGAGAGGGGAAATTCGTTTTTTCCACGCGACTTCCGGTATGCAGAGCTGTCGTTGCAAGCAGCGTCATTTGCAGGGGATTAAAACCTATGATGCCTATAAATCCGATCAAGATCTTGATGCAGGGATTGGGTGAACGATGTTGGCGAATGGTGACTGGTATAGCGTGTCTCGCTGTGCTATTGAGCCTTTGTAAAACGAGCACCTGCATTGCTCAGGGGTCATCCGGTTATCCCAGAGCGGACTATTGGATCGCTATGGCTGAATTCTATGAAGGAGAATTTCGCTCAGCGGCGACGGGGTTTAATCGAACGTCTCGTATTAAGTCTCCTGAGGGTGAATGGATTGATAGTATTTGTCATCGCGCCATGCTGGGTGAATGCTTCTATCAAATGGGACAGGCTCGTCAGGCCTTACAACAATATGATATTGCTTTGAGTCTGTTTGCAAATAATCCTCAATGGATGCTTCGCTTATACATGCCCAATGTACTTCCCCAGAGCTATCGTTCTAATCGAAAAGTCACCTGGGGACCGTCTTCAAGGCAAATGGCCATGGGGAAAACTCCAGAGTCGGTAACAATTTTCCGTGGGCGCCTCGACAACTTTTTGGTTCTGCAGCAGGGTGGGACGGTTCAACCTGCGATGTTAACTCCGATAAATGCACGAGAAATTGTACGCTGTCTTGCACTTTCCATCCGACGTCGAACCGAGTTGTTAGGCGTTACCTGTCGTTTATCTCCATTAACGAACCGGGTGGTTGAGTCTCTTGAGATGCGTCCGGCGGTAGCGAATCATTGGACTCAGGGCTGGATGAGCCTCATGCTTGGTGTGGCTAAACATTCCGTCGGTGAATCTCAAGCAGCATTGGCGGAGCTTCAGTCTTCGATTTCCTTTGGTCGAATGGATCATGAACTATCTGGATTGGCGCTATTGGAGTTAGGGAAGCTCGCATTTGAAAGTAAACAATATCAACAGGCCGCGAACTACTTCAAGGAAGCAACGATCAGTGCTGCCTTTTACAACGACTACAGTGTCGTTGAGGAGGCAGTTCGGTGGGGCGTGAAGAATCAATCTGCCGGTGACCTGCCTGGAGCATTCCCAGGGTTAGCTGAAATAGCGGCTTACGCAAGGTTGGAGTCAGAATGGCTTGAAGCATCAACCTATACTGCTGCTGCTGAGAGTGCCGTAGCATCTGAACAGCCTCAGCAAGCAGAAACTTTGGTTAAACAAGCTCAGAACGTGATAAATCGAGCAGAAATGGGTGCAGGTGAAATAGGTGCTCGCTTACTGTTCGTCAACGCGTTAACGTCATTTCAAAGACGAGAGCTTGCAGTAGGTCAGCAGATCATGAGTAAATTACTTCTATTTCAGTCAGATGCCTCACCTTGGTTACTTCAGATCGCTCATGCTGATGCCTTATTCAAAAATGGTTCTATCACTGAGCGAACGGCCGATCTGGTTTATGAAAGAGTGCTCCGGGATCCAGGCCCCATCGACTGGGTTTACAGTCCTCGGGATACTTTGAAGTATTTGCTGTCCGACCATGAACCAACGATGGAACGATGGTTTGAGTTGGCAATGAACAGAAAAGAGATTGAACGAGCGGTCGAAATTACTGATCGGATCCGTCGCCATCGATTCTACAAGACGTTGCCCATGGGAGGGCGTGTGTTGAGCCTGCGTTGGATCCTTGAAGGTCCCGAAGAATTGTTATCGAAGCAGGCGTTGCAACAACGTCAGACGCTACTGAACAAATATCCCAATTATCAACATAATCGTCAGGTTTTGGACCAATTGCTGACGAAAGTTTCAGATCTGCCATTGGCGCCACAGGAAGCCGCCGATGCCGGGCTCCAACAGCAAACGTTCCCGACCCTGTCTCAGGGAACAGTCGCACAGGAGACTTATCTCCAGCGTATGGCTCTTGAGCCCAATCCGACAGAGTTTAGCTTTCCACCGTTGTATAACATGAAGCAGCTCAAGGCTCAGTTGCCCCCGGATCAAGTTGTAATCTCTTTCTTTGCAACGAAACGTACGTTGTATGGATTCATGTTATCCAATGAGAAGTATCAAAGTTGGAAAGTTGGGACTCCGGCTACGATTCTTGCCTCGCTGCGAACAATGTATCGTCATATGGGGCACTTTGATGCAAATACGGAAGTGACTCCAACCATTCTGGCTAAAGAGGAATGGAAACAGAGTTTGGCAACGATTCAAAAAACGATCTTTGGTAATGTACAGGAAAATCCGTTTGATGCTGGCCGTCAGGTGGTTATCGTGCCGGATGGATTTCTTTGGTATGTTCCTTTTGAACTGCTACCGCTGGGAGAAAATCCTTTGATAGCTACCCACAGGGTAAGGTATAGTCCCACCGTGTCGCTGGTGTTAGGGGACGGCCGGAATCGACGACCAGTGACTCGTACCAGTGTCGTGAACGGACCGTTTGCGCTCGAAGATGACGAGCAGTTGCGAGCGGACCTATTGAAAGGATTCACTGATAGAATCAACACAGCAGAAATCTTGCCTGTTGAGTTTCCCGGAACCGGGGCGCAACTGGGACCAATCAGTAATCAGCTCGTGGTCTTTCAGGATCTGGCAGGTACTCAGAATGTCAGTTATGACTGGAGTCTTTCACCGGGGCGTTCTGGAAGTTCACTAAAAGCCTGGATGCAGATCCCATGGAGTCATTGCGATATTGTTTGTCTTCCCGGCTATCGAACCGGTGTGGAAGCGAGTTTGAACCAGCACGCAGCCGGTAATGAGATTTTTCTGACAACCGTTGGTTTATTAGCCAGTGGCTCACGAACTGTCGCGTTAAGTCGTTGGCGGGTTGGTGGTGAATCCACTTATAAATTAATGGGAGAGTTTTTGGAAAAATCCCGAGACCTACCGGCTGACCAGGCCTGGCAGGCTTCTGTCAATGTGATTCGTGCCGGCCAGTCCGCTCCTGATAAAGAACCGCGAGCTCGCGACTTTGATGCTCCAATTGACACGTCACATCCATTTTTCTGGGCAGGCTATCTGCTCGTTGACATTTCATCTGCCTCCAACGGGGCAGTGCCTATTGAACAACTAAAAATCGAAAAAGAAGCGGAAGCGAATGCGGCCTTAAATCAAAACGGAGACGCAGTAGTAAATCCCAACGGAGGACAGATAGGTAATCAGGTTATCCTGGGGAATCCCAAGCCTGGTGGTCTCAATTTAAATCCTAACGGTGATGGCAAGAAAGACGACGAACCGGTTGAATTCAAGCCACCTAATTTTCTGAAAGGCAACAAGTAGTCAGACGTAAGCTACTTGACTTCGAACTGTCTGAAGATTGGTAAATGCCGGTAGTAGACTTCCAGACAACAGATTGCCATAGCGGTGGCATACAGTCGTCCACCCTGACGGTCGTGATTTTCTTTGGGAGTCCAACTGCCGCGGCGATGGCCATTGGAGTGTTGCGTGGAAATAAGCAGCTCGCGCATCTGGTCATTCCATAAGTCTCACTCCGGACCACCGTAATGATGCATTACCTGAGTTCCGTAGTAGAGGTAGTAAATATTTTCGCCGCTACGATTCGGCAAATGGTTATCAATAAGGTGATTGATACCGGTGGCAATCGTCGAAGCATTTCGTCCGTGGCCTAAGTAATATCGACAGAGGATGGCTTCCGCCGTCATAACATGCGTGGGCGAAACACGTGGCTGATAAGCATAAAGTTGATTAGGGGCCTGAACGCTATTAAGAAATTGATTTGCTTTTTGCAATACCGAGTTTGGGACCTGGAGGCCAGCGGCGCGAGCGGATTGCAGTGCCATGATCTGCCAACCGACAACACTCGTGTCCCCGGGTTGCCCGGGATTATATCGCCATCCACCCTGATGATGCTGGGCGGCAATGATAAAAGTAATCGCGTTTTGAGCTGGTTGCTTGAGACGCTGGTCGCCAGACATCATATATGCTTCACAAAGCACAATGGCTGCCTGCCCATGTGTATATAAACGAGTATTACCTCGGGCTCCCGTACTAAGGTCTCCGTCAGGAGCCTGATTGTCCAGCAGGAAATCCAGGCCTGCTCGTACTTCATCTTTGTACATACCCGCAATATGAGTTTGTCCTGCACCGAGAAACGGTAGTAATGCCAGTGCTGTCGCACCGGCATCCGTGATTGATTGTCCCGGATTCTGACATGTACAACCCGGGTGTGCATTGAACTTATGAAGACTCCAGTGTCCCGCTGGTTCCTGATGGCGAGCCAACCATTCTAGGCCTCGTGCCACGGCTGCTTCAGTAGCGGATGTACCGCCTTCTCTTGCGACGACTTGTTTACGAACACGAGGGTCACGAGCAAGGATTGTTTTGTTAGTACCTGTGGCTTCATTAATACGCCGTTTTACGGAATCGATGTCAGGGAGATTGGCATTGTTAGTGTCAAAGTCCTTTTGGAGTTGTTCAGCGACTTCACGATCCTGATTGACCTTCTCCATTTCTTCCGGGTTGTTAGGGTCAATGTTTTCAGGCGGGGGAAGTTCGTAATTATCCTCTGCATCCGGAGTCAGATTGGTAATATTGCCTCCTTCCCGATCGGCATCACCGACGACCACAGACAATGTAATGTATTCGCCATCGTCGGTATCAGTGTCATAGAACAGACCCATCAGGATCAAAACCAGAATATGAGCGAGTAAGCTGACGATCCAGGCGGGGGTTTGATTGAATGCACGACGAGCCCAATGCAGTTTATCTTCGTAAACCAGCGTGGTGCGCAGGCGGGAGGCCGCTTCACTTGGTAAAGCAGCAGGGTAATAGGGAAGATCGGTTGAGGTAGATTTGTTTTGTTTTCGTAGAACTTGAGGCTCGGAGCCTGAAGTTCTTTTCATTAGCTGTTTTACAGTCGCTTCCTGTTCCGCGCTTAAAAGCACGGCTGTTTGACAGTTCCAGCAGTCAGCCACCATTAGCCAATGACGAATTGTGACTGGAGCCATACAGTCTGGGCAGGAACACATCAGGCTTTCACCATCGAGCCAAATTGTGCCGATCCGCATGGGGACGTTGGGATTTGTTCCGACAGTTTCCTGAATTTCTCCCTTCGCGGGTATTTGTTTGGTCTTGTTTGCCTTTGTGACATCAGGCAGCTCAGAAACATCAGGCAGAGGCAGGCTGGAACCGAGTGACAGTGTGACCATCTCGGGACGACTTGAATGCGCAGCAGGACCCGTCATCGGGACTAAATCAAAATGACTACTGGAATCAGAGGACACGCCCGTACTCCGTGAGGAAGGAAGTTTAACTTAGTCCTATTATCCGTGACAAACAGTCCGGATTCAACGAACAAAAGTGCCACAGTTCAGAGTTACAGACATTGATGACTAATCTTAACGATTACTCAATATAACGTCGTAAAATGACCGTCTTATCAACGTTATGGTTTTCTCCCGGTTCAAACGCCGCCGGAATACTCCGGTCAATCATGTAGAATGCTCGGTGTCGTCGTATCTCTCCTCGATCGTTACCGATTTCCTGGCCCAGTTGATATCCGTCTGGATTGACAGGAGTTGGAGTAGATGCCATTACCTCGAAGTAACCCATCGTAATCCAGACACCATATACGTTCGAACGCCCCGTCACCAAATTGTCGAGTCGCTGCAGGCTTTGGTATTTGAAGGATGAATTGCGTTGTGCGTTTCGGGCCTGATCAGTATAGGCCGAGTTAACGAGCGCTGTTGTGCCAGCCTGATTATTTCTCAGCAGAGATAACTCGACATCAGTTCGTTCCAGACCGGCTAATGGAACAATGTCACCACTTCCAGTAGGACGAATTGGATTTGTAAATAATGAAGGCATATTGGGGTTAAACGAGACGAGATTGTTACCGGCGGCCCCATAACCTCGACGGGAGTCAATCCACTCCCCATAATTTGGCCCCGGGTGTCCGTTCAACAGACCTAAATAGACAGCAGGGTCAAATACTGTATTGAGGTTAAGCTTTCCAGGATCCCGAAAGTTTGAGACTTTGTTGAACGGAGGATGTAACTCATCAGTACCGATGCCAGAACCGAAGTTCAGAGGGTTCAGATAAGTGTAGGCACCGGCGTATGGACTGGGCGTGTGCAAAAAGTCAAAGATGCGTTGGAAGTTCGCCGTGTTATCGCCGGATTCGAAGAAATTCAAGAGATGACCATATTCATGAATTAAAGGAGCATCCGGCATGACAACATCATCATAAGGAGAATTTCCCGGTACATTACGGTCAAACGTGTAATCGAAAAGCAATTTGGAAGACTTGCTGTAGGGGACCTGCATTAACTCCAGACTAGAGACGAAAGGACGATTATTCCACTGCAGCCAGGGGAAAGGATGTCCTGTGGTAGCATCAGGCGTACCATCAGGACGAGGATTCCCATAAGTACTGTTTAGGTATCCTAAAGTAATATGTAGGCTGTGTCTAAAAATGTGGTTGTTATCATTGCCTGGTGCCGGTGCTACTCCCGGCAGAAGTGGGGGAACAGGTTGGCTGTGTGGTTCAGATTGCCAAAGATTACGGCTCGGTTGTCCCCCCATTCCGGCCGCGATCACATCAGCATCACCACGTTGGTGAGAGTGGAATCTAAAAAAGTCTTCTCTTGGAGATAAAGCCCCATCATCAGGATGTTCGTTCTCCACACCGTTGAAGGCAGTTACATCCACACTGTGTGTATCGATGGTGCGATACGGGTTGGTGGTGGCGTCGTAGGGCTGAAGCGGGTTAGCGAGTCTCTGTAAATGAACGACTGAAAATTCAGTTGTCGTCCCATTGTTTAGTATAGGGTTTGCGAGATTTGGATTATTTGCGAAGTCGAGTGGTATGTCCCGTGGCGGATTAAATTCTAATTCACCGTCTAGCCCGGGAACAGCATTAACGCGTTGTGAATAACCACCCACCGGTTCCGTGAGAGTAAGTGAAAGAGGTGATGTGTTACCGCCAAAAATATGCTGATTGATAGGGAGACCAACGACAGGGATATTGGCATTAATGGCAGTATTCGTTTTATCTCCATAGCCTGGCGGATTGATGTTGTTGTGAATGCGAGCTCCAACCCCATCGTTGGGATCGGGAATTAATTCAATGCGTCGCGTGTTAGCGTAATCAAGCTGAGCCTGCCCGCCGCCTCCCTGAGCGTTGGTGCTGCGACCAATGAACGTTGTGTATCGATTGTTGTTAGCGTAGTGGCCACTCGAACCGATTACCGCATATTGCCCACCAAGAAGTGGGCGGGGTTCAAAGGTTGTAAAGAATTGCTCGCGTCCATTCCGCGCAGCGACACCTGTAGGGATTTCCGCGGCTAACGGGTTTCCATTGTTAACCAACGCGTTATCCGTGAAATAAATAGCTCTCTCAATCGCGTTCGCGTTTGGCTTAAATGCATCTTCAAAAGCATCCGGATCCAGATCCTGGTCATTACCACGAACGACAATCAAACGAAAAACTGGGGAACGGTGACCATTACTATTAGTATTAAACGTGGTTTGATTGAGACGGATTCCGTTGGTGAAGTTTCCTGTCGTTACGTCGCGATAGAATTCCGCCGGTGCCCAGGAACCTGAAGCGGGTGCGGTGGCATCACTGGTGGGATTCAACCAGGGATTGTATAACTCAAAAAATGCTCCGCTGCGAGGTAAAAGACGTTGGTCGCTATTGTCGTCGCCCATCCCGATTTGGGCGGCTTGATCTCCGGCGGGCAGTGGTTGTTCGTTGCTGAGATCTTCAGTACGGCGGTCGTGAAATACAATCGATTCGCTGATTAATAATTCGGGCCTTTCACAACCCCAAACTAGTGCACGTTCGGGATGAGCGTCATCAGCGGTTCCGATGATTCCATCCACATCCCATCCGTTAAACGGGTTAATGTCGAATTCAAAGGGAGTCATAATGGCATCGACATCTCGGAAGTCCACGGCATTGGCCGCCCACTGAGCGATATTGTATTGTGTTTCATCGGAAACATTGTCTCCACTATAGTCATCGCGGATTCCATTGAGATTAAAATCGATGTTTGGTCGTTCATTCACCAGCATGGTTAACACATAGAGTTGACGAGCGTAGTGATATCTGGCTAAAAATGCGTCGGGGTCGCCACCTGCCTGGCCTGAAATGCCGTCATTATCATGATCCATGAAGATGGGGGTGGCATTAAAGATGTTGGGCCAAAGCTGCTCCACTCCGGTAGATTCAATAAAGTTGTCAACAACTCCATCACCATTGTCATCCATGCCGTTTCCGAAGGGACGATTGACATCCATCTTCTGACCATCAAAGATGCCAATGTCTAAGAGTGGGGATCGTGTATCGTCGTGACGGCCGGCATCTAATAAATCATCCGTGATTCCATTTCCATCATCATCTACTCCCTGTTCTCCCCACTCTCCGTCAGGACCTTTAGACCACGACATCAAAAGATTTAGCGCATATTGATGTAGGACGGGAGATGTTTCATAGGGTTGTAGCAAAGTTCTTGTCTGACCATCAAGTAACATACGATGACGTAGCAAAAGAGTCGCTGTATCTCCTCCGTTATCCCCGTATGTTTTGAGGTGGTTGATATTGGGTGGTAGTTCGCGATAGTTTTTAGGAAGTTGCACACTGGGCGTAGGTGCATCAAAGCTTGCAGTGGTTACGGAGCGACGGTTAGCCTCACCGTTTTGATGATATGAGCGGGTGAAGGCATTCGTTAAATCGAATAAACGGGAGTTAATTTTACCCGCAAAGCTGTCATCTGAACCGGGAAATAATGCTTCCTGTATATCGTCAACGAGGCCATTGCCATCGTCATCAATTCCCGCCTGCCCCCAGGCCTGATCAGCACCGGGGTATGGTTGAAATGAACTGTCGGTATCTTGAGAACGCAAGATTATTTCGAGTTCATGCGGCGTAAAAATTTGATCAGTAGCTTTAGGCGAGACGAGATTAAGTTCATAGGGGTTATCCGCAATCACATGGCGATTTCCGGAAGGCAAGCCGTAGTTACTTAGCGTTGAAAGGTTGGCTGCTGGTACGCCGGGAATTTCGCTCACCGGATTACCAGCAGTATTGATTCCGCGTGCTAACTCTCCATGAATGTCTGTGATTGTTTGAAATGAGGAGAACTGTTGGTCGGGGTGATTGATCGGAAAATCATTGAAACTGTAGAACGAAAATGGGTCGATATCCGGAGCGCCCACGGCACGGTTATTTCCGTAACGTCCGTTCGTTTGATTAGGGATGCCAACTAATAACTGACGATACTGCCCCACGTTGGGAAGGATACTGACTAGGTTGATTTCCGCTGGGCCGAAACCAAGTCCACGTGGATAATTGCTGGTGTTGCCACCCGCCGTGATGACCGACGAATTGGTAGCCGCTGCGAGATAATGCATTTGATTGCCATGCGCATTTAGGTTGAGCCGGCCATCCATGTCGGTACATAGAATCGCAAATAACGGCTTAAACTTCCGGCCAGATTCATCCGTCTGGATAGGTAAGCCAAGATCGACCCAGATACTGTCTGGAGTCCCATCTCCGTCGTTATCCACATCCCATGGAAAGTGATTTTCCTCGATATTGTTCACCACGCCATCGCCATCATTGTCAAGCTGGTCTAAAGTGTGGCCCATTATGGCAAGAAAATTATCGGTAGTCCCGGGAAAGAATAGCTCTTCGGGATCGATCACGTCACCCGGATCGTAACTTCCGTTCCCGTTATTATCAACGATAAGATCGCTTATACCATTCCCATCATCGTCTCCAGGATTTCCGGGGACTCCGTCGACAAGAATGGCTCTCAATGACATTCTCGGATTACCCCCAGTAAATTCCGGGTTATCCCATGGCATCGGTCGCATGAGGATACGTTGTAGAGTTCGATGCCATGTCAGATTATAGGGGAGTGTGCCGGAGTTACGAGCGTTGACCCAATAATTGAATAGAGCGGGGCGATGAAAGGAAGGTAGGACATATTCGAGGTGACGATCGCTTGGATTATTTATTAAGGCAGCCATTGCCATGTTTTGATAATCGGGGACATCGTAGCCTTCGTTGAGTCCACCACGACGATAATCGAGATGGTATTCACTATTTGGATTGATGATACGATTAGGCAGTGTTGGGTTTGGATCCATACTACGGTTAGGTAGCAATGCGTGAGCGTCCAGTTTTCCATAACGAGTCGCATTAGCTGTCAGGTTGATTCCGGCTCCTTTTCCCGAGAAATCCCGACCATTGATAACCAAGAATTTATCGATGAAACTTGTGGGGGCAATACTTGTATTGCCGACGATCTTTGGGAACAACATGCGAATCGTGTAGTTGTATTGTGTATTTGTTCCGTTAGGAACAATATTTGGTGATGATTTGATAATACGACCACTGATGTTTTTTGTGGCTCCATCCAGAAATGTGACGACACGTCCGTTGAGTGCTCCCAGACTTAGCATGGCGAGCCCCTGCCCGCTCACTGGCGATGAGATAGTCAACGGTGTCGGTAAAATCTGTGGATTAACGACAATGCTCAATTCCAGAATCTGTCCTCCCGCGACATAGGTAGCCTGTTTGATTTGAGCCCGAACACTGAAATGCCCGTATTTATCCTGAAGCAGGCTATGCCCACGGGCAATCGATCCTGCGCGTTCTGTATCGCGAACCAATTGATACATGGCACTATCGAGATGTTTTTGCGCTGAGACCCCAAGTTGGCGGGACTGGGCGTTACTAAGTGCGGCTCGTTTAAAATGTCCGGATACGACGACATAGGTAACGCCTATGAGCATAAACATCGTTAGCAGGCTAATGATAGCCAGCAGGATGATCCCTCTACGTTGTCGTTGATATCGCTTTGACATGGTTTCGTCCTTTTTAGATCCCGGCTAGTTTTTCTAGCCTGAAGACCGGTTTTCACAAGCCCCTGTGAAGGTGTCTTTATTATCGAGCTATTAAAGTGAGATTAGTAAAGTGAAGTTGATTCCATTCGAATTGTTTTTTCAAACACACCGATGACGTGTGGCATAAATGTGGCATGAGTTGGCTTGAATCTTGGATGTGTTGGGTCTAACCATTCTCTTCGATTCCAATCGGGTCCCTGAAGTGTTGCGTCCCTGTAGAATGCGTTAGGACCTAATTGCTGTATTTCATCGTCAATGTACGTTACTTTGTACCAACGGAATTGGTTGCCGATATCAGATGGTGCTGAAAGCATAACCCAATCACCATGTTTCAAATCGAGGGCTACCATGTTGTTGCTCTGCAATCTCACTTCACCGCCGCCAAATCCATTCCCACGCAACGAGACTTCGAGCATGCGTTCCTGATCCTCGAGTGTAGTGGCGTTTTGTTTTAGCACGCGGTTATGAAAAACAACAAGCGAAATTAGAAATTGATCCGTGCGATCCGACCCCGCTGGAGATCCCTGAATGTCGACCATGTAAGTTCGGTCCGGGGTAATTGTTGCCATCCAGCTAAATTCATTGGATCCCAGACGTACTAGGTCACCAAAACCAATTCGTTTTACGTATGCTTCGTCTTCTTCGTCGGTAATGCCGTCGTAATCGTTATCGATACCATCGGTCAATCGAATAGAGTTTGCTAGAGGACTTGGGCGATCATCAAACCAGACCTGTTTTGGTAGTTCAGTAGCAGCATCTGCCCAACGCATCGCTAGATTGTCTTTCGATGCAAACAGTTCCTGTGCCTGCAGTTTATTCATAATAAGCGAGACCCCAGGCCCATATGTATCTGGATCATAAAGATTGGGGTCGTTGACAATTCCGCGAGCATTGACCAGTGTGACTCGCGGCATCACCGCTATGCTTGGGTTGATGGAAGAAGCCGCTACGGCTGGAAATGAGATGAACTGTGCAACAGCATTACGATCTTCTATTTGTTGCGCAATGTAATAAGGATCAATACAATACGAACCGGCAGTCTGGAAAGGCATAAAGGTCGAATGATTTAAATCGTATGTCGCGAGTTGATTTTGATTACGCATATAACGCATGTCAAATTCTTCGACTGCGTTTAGTCCCAGATTACTCATCGCATCGGCTTTAAGTCCTTGTGTCAACTGAGTACCGGCGATCATAATAAGACCAGCGATACCCATCAGCCCCATGATGACAATGGCAATCGCAAACAATACTTCGATGATTGTTACGCCGGAACGATTTTTATAAACAGAGTTCATGTTTAATCGTCCTCCAATCCGGTACCGGAGCGCACCAATTCACGTGAGGCGGCGACTTTGTCAGGCAGAGTCAACGAAGCAGGATCGGGATGCGTTCGGACAAAATTATTGATATTTGCCAACACTTCGGACGTGACCGCCCCATTTCGATGGTTGATAGAAACCCATCGATTTTCGTTATACATCAGATTGGCTTGTTCCGTTTCGGTTTCAAGCAATCGATTCGTGGGGAAAACCATCTCCTGACGACCGACAAGAAAGTGGATCCAACCAAGTGGACGTTCGAGTTTCCCATCAAAATGAACATCGCCAACGCTGCCGTCAGGATGAAACATGACGACCACAGGATGTTGAGCAGCAGCTAGCGATGAGGAAATGAATTCAGTTCCGCCAGGCCCTGTTCCCGACACGCTAAGATCGATAGCAGCTCCCTGAGGAAGCCGCAGCGGCGCAGTAAGAGATCTTACCGGTCTTCGGTGGACAGTATAAGGAACCCCACTACTAGTCATAGCTCCTTTGGGAATTTGTCCTCCTGTGTTAACCGTGTCGAGCATGAGAATATATTCTGCAGCAGCCAAATTTCCTGACCTGACTGCCTCATGGAAAGGCCCTCGGTGGTCGAATTGAATCTTAAATCGTTCACCAGCGCGGATGAGAGGGTTATTTTCATTTCGTAGAGCGCTGGCAGGAGGAAAATTGATTGCCCAATGAGTTCCGTTATTGGATACCGTGACTCGTGAATCACGGAGGTCTCCTGTATACGGCCTGGGAACTTCCGCCTGATAAACCTGAACGGCATAGTTAGCACCGATCGGCAGAATTTGATTAAGTGTCGGATTCGCTCCAACAATCGGGGCTGGTGCTTCTTTACTGAAACGCTCAATCCAAATTCCTACGGGACGGCCCAGTTGCTGAGCTCGAGCTTGCGCAGCGCCGATAAACGCATTAAGTTGGCGTTCACCTTCTTTCACACTACGATTGCGGTACTGATATTTGACCGCTGATAGCATAACAACTGCTAGTATCCCTATGATAGCGATTACTACCATGATTTCGACAAGAGTCATTGCCCTGAGGTGACGGCGCAATTGATGTTTCATCACGGCGCCTCCTCAATGTCGTGGTTACTGATATTGTCGATCATCCCGGAATGAACAAAAGTCCCAAATTGCATTCGTATGCCTTGGGGATTAGTAACCGTGTGGAGAAAAAACGGATCGTAAGGAATTGGAGCGGTAGCGCGGTAATGAAAGCCGGATTGACTCGCAGCGTCGATACCGCCCTCCTGTTGGGCATTGATTGCATCGGGATGCGAGTTTGTAAGCGTACCGTTTGCACCGGGAGCGCTTCTTCGGATAAGACCAAACATACCAAACTCTTCGTCCGGCCCGGCGGAACAGATTAGTGGATGGAGATGGAACGGATTATTATAAAGGGTACTGTTGTCGTCGAGGTCATCGTCCCGATAGCGAGGGTCGGCTCCTCCGATATCGGTCCAATCCGGAGCTTCTTTGTAGTCGGTAGTTTGAATCCCTGAATAATTGCGATCCGTAGAACCGGGTCTACCTGAGATACCTGGAGCCCACCGAAGGAAACCAAGCGGAGTGCCAAATGCGTCTAACACTTCCAGCATGCCATCCCCGTCAGTATCCCCGATTTCAGAGGGGAACAGGAAGTCCAAAGCGTTGGAATCCTGATCCCGCATGATGGAGAGCATAAGGTAAAGGCATTCGCTTCCTTGATGCTCCTCCGTCCAAGTATTACCCATCGAATTATTGAGAGTCACCTTGCGACGAAAGGCTGAGTGACTGCTTGGTGTTAGCATCGAAAAGGAGTTGTTGAAGGTGTCAGTAAAGATGAAGTGTGGATCGGTTACATCGGTAATGCGATCGGGCATTTCCATCCTCAGCAACTCACGACGACACGTCATGATTTGTTGTTTTCGAATCGTAACTAAATTAATTTCCATTGGAGTCGGATTAGGACTCAACTGTGGTAAAGTAGGGAACTGGACTGGTAGTGGCTTATTAATAAGCTCATTGAATCGAGTTTGAATTAACTCGTCAATTTTTTTGACTTGTTGTTCGCAGCGACGAATTTGAGCTTGTCGACGGAGGGTCGACATTCCAACGGTGATCATTGCAGCCAGCATAGAAACGATGGTGACAGCGAGGAGCAGCTCTATCAGCGTAAACCCCCCGCGTGCAGAGTGCTTCCGCAGTCTGCGGGCGGGGTTGTTGTCTGCTTGGATTTTGCAGTTCATATAATTCTCAGACAATGTGTATCTAGGGAGTCGTTTTTAAAGCCCCTCGGATATTTGACCGTCAAGTTACTGCCCGCCTTCGAGCACCCCTTCACTGAAGTTTGTGATATTACTACGATCGCCTTCGCTGAACAGTTTTTGACTGGGGAATTGCTTGTATTTAGGCGGTAGTAGAAGATTTCCACTGTTATCGAACAGTGGTAAAGGTCGTTGGTTGGGATTATTTACTCTTGTAGGACCAAATGTGGTTGGATCCTCTCCCAAATTGTTATCAACTCCGGCGCAGATGATTTGAAAAGTACCATCTCCTAACCACTTAAAAGGAAAGGGATCTTCGGCGGTCGGTTGTCGTGCTTGATCACTTCGATAAGCGCGTACCCATCCATCATGCGTACCCTTTTGTAAGAATCTTACTCCAATAGGAGGGTATTGCGCTGGTGGAACAGGATTTCCGTTAAACTTGTAAAGAGGTCGCTGTATATAAGTGCGATGATCAAAATATACGAATGGGATATCCGACGAGGATGGTAGATACGCCGGAAAGATGTCGGCATCGTTGCCAAACAACGCTTGCTCGTCGGTAGACATAGGAACTAACACAGGAACACCATTGGGGTTGGTGTTTACCAGTAATGGGCCAATATTGGTCATTTCCGTACTTTGTGTCAGTCTTCCGGCCGCAAAATCGAAGAGCGCATTTCGTCTTACACGAGAGAATGGCCCCCCTTCACCCGTAAAGGGAAAGCGGGGATCATCGCTGAACCCACCTAGGAAAAAGACTAACGCTTCAGAGGGATCGAGCCTTGTTTTTCCCATGTTGTCAACGCCAATCATAAGCTGAAGATCGCTGAACTCTTTAGGATGGATTCTAGGGAAGGCAACTTGAATATGACGTAGGAAAACAACAATATTGGAACCATCAGGAGGGTAATCGCCGTACTTTTGCTTGTAGGTTTCAATTGCTGCACTAAGGCTATTGACTTCCATCGCCATGCCACTATTTGATGCCGATTTTCTTACAACTCCGATAGTCGGAATAAGAATTCCTGCGAGTATCCCAATGATGGCAATGACAATCAGCATTTCAACAAGAGTGAACCCTTGATTCCGAAATTGTTGATGAGAAGAACTTCGCTTCATTTGATTGCTCCGTCTTGCTGAGGTGTTGCCAAACCGCCAGCAATTCTAATTATTCGCTTATTGTTTTGGTAAATGCTTAAAAATTCGAATTTTTGGTCAAACCCTCCACGGGCTTGCTCAGAATCACGGCCTGATTAACCGGACAGTTTCTCCATCAAACTGATTAGTGGTACGAATAGTGAAATCACAATAAAACCAACTGCGCCCCCAAGAAACAGGATCATCATTGGTTCGATCATGGCCATCAGACCATCAGTCGTCGTACGCACTTCTTCATCGTACTGGTCGGCGACTTTGAAAAGCATGGTATCGAGTTCTCCGGTTTCTTCTCCTACGTCGACCATGTTTACAATCAGTGAATCGACAATTCGTCTCCGCATACGAAGTACATAGGTTAAGGCTCCGAGTACTGAACCTAACCCGGAAATCATCATTCCCAATGTAGGCATCCCGTCACCTGGAATAATCATCACGATCATCCCGGGAAGAGCCCCGAAAAAGAGCCAGAAAAAGAGTGCCATGGGATGGAAGATAGCATGGCAATTCTCGTTGAGAGGAACCGCGATAGGATCCCCTTCACGAATTCCTTCAGACACCTTCGAGTACATTCGTTCAAACATCCCGTTGCCAGCAGTATCCCGACAAATCGTTAGGGCTTCCAAAATCGGTACACCAGAGGAAATCAATGTGGCCAGCGTACGGGTGGTACGAGCCATACAGTTCTTTTCAACCAGTGCCCCAATCACGGGAATCTGCAGCATGAACAGGTCCCATCCGACTTTTCCATAGTTAAACTGCCTGAGCAGGATGATGAACACAAACAGGCCAAGCGGTATCAGGATGAAGAGGAACCATAGTTTGAAGATTGCATGTGACATGTTAATCAGAAGAACCGTAGCAGCCGGCAGCGGTAATTCGAACTCGATAAACATCTCTTCAAACGTTGGCACAATCATCACCATGATGAAGGCCAAAATACCGACTGCGATCGTGATCACCAGAGTAGGATAGATCATCGCTCCGATGACTTTTCGCCGCAGCGACATGGCTCGTTCTTTGAAGTCCGCAAGACGCTGGAGAATAATTTCCAGCGCTCCACCGGCCTCACCGGCTTTGATCATATTGATATAAAGGCGATCAAACATTCGTGGACACTTGGCCATAGCTTCACTGAGTGTGTCGCCGGCCTCAATATTGTCACATGTATCCATGATGGCATTTTTCAGCTTGCCACCCTTTTGTTGTTCTTCGAGAATCTGCAGACTTCGAAGGATAGGTAAGCCTGCGTCCTGCAGAATCGACAGTTGCCGGGTAAACGTTGTTAGAGGTTTAAGGCCTCCACCGCCAATCGCTAACGTCTTTTTACGTTTGGTTCGCGCTCCGGCAGCAGAATCTGCTGCGCTCTTCTTGACGTTGAGCTTTGTGACGAAGTAGCCCATCTGGCGGATCGTGGTATGCGCTTCTTCTTCAGTAGGCGCATCTATAACGTCTCGGATGACCTGTCCCGTAGGATCCAACGCTTCAAATTGATATGTTGGCATACTCTTACTCTGTTGATCGCTTCTTACGAAGTATGTGTGTTAGTAATTAATTGTATGCAGGAAAGCGTTATTCGTCCTGAAAACGTCGCCTGCGGCAGGAAATTATCCGTCGACAATAGTTTCTCGAATTACCTCTTCAGCTGTGGTAATTCCATCCCACATGGTACGCAATCCGGCATCACGTAATGTTTCCATTCCATACTCACGAGCCTGTTCACGCATTGCATCGGTGGATGCATTTTGCATAATCATTTCCCGCAGATGGTCATTGAGGATCATCAATTCAAACAATCCAACACGTCCACGATACCCTGAATTATTACAGTGATCGCAACCCTTACCCTTGTAAATTGCCTTGCCCGCAACTTCTTCCGCCGTAAATCCAAGTTGAGCTAGAATTTCGTCAGATGGTTCTGTTTCTTCACGACAGTTATTACAAATCCGTCTGACAAGCCGTTGTGCCAGAATCGCTTCCACAGTCGCGGAAATCATGAAGGTGGGAATTCCCATATCCTTCATTCGCGTAATGGTACTTGGAGCATCATTGGTGTGAAGTGTACTGAACACAAGGTGTCCTGTCAGAGAGGCCTGAACGGCGATCTCCCCTGTTTCGATATCCCGAATCTCGCCGACAAGAATCTTGTCAGGATCCTGTCTTAAAATGGCTCGCAGACAGGATGCAAATGTCACTCCCACTTCGGAGTTAATCGGTACCTGAATAATTCCATCGATATCGTATTCGACCGGGTCTTCGGTGGTAATTAGTTTTTCTTCAATGCGGTTTAGCTCGGAAAGTGCTGAATAAAGTGTCGTTGTTTTCCCGGAGCCTGTGGGACCGGTGACGAGCACAATGCCGTTGGGTTTCTCAATGACTTCCCGAAATTGATTAATCGTGTCTTGGTCCATCCCGACGTTACCCAGGTCGAGGGAGACCACACTACGGTCAAGGACTCGCATCACAACAGATTCACCGAACATGGTCGGTAACACGCTCACACGCAGGTCGACGGGGTGACCACCCACGACCAATTCAATTCGTCCGTCCTGAGGGAGTCGGCGTTCAGCGATATCCAGATTGGCCATCACTTTGATTCGCGTGGTAATAGCAAAGGCAAGGTGTCGCGGCGGAGGAACCATTTCGTAAAGCACGCCGTCGGCTTTGATACGGATTCGGAATTCGTCTTCGAACGGNTCAAAGTGGATATCTGAAGCGTGATCTTTAATGGCGAGTAACAATACCATGTTAAGCAGTTTTCGCACGGGCACGCTGTCGGCCAAAGATTCGGCACTGGTAAGGTCGATAGGGCCACTGGTTAAGGCGTCGATCTGTTCTTTTAAGGCGATGTCATCCGCCAGATCAGCTACAATCCTTTCGATAGTCTCACGCTCTGAGTCGTAAAACTCTTCGAGCATTTTCTCGATTTCATGCTCCGTACAGACGACAAGTGCAATATCGCGTCCGAGAAACGTACGCAACTCATCTGCGACGGTGATATTTTCCGGTGAAGAAGTGGCTAGCGTTAATGTATTACCAGTTAACTGAAGCGGAATGACGCGGTACATCTGAGCCATGGCTTCAGTGACTTCATCAAGCACTTCTTTGTTGACTTGGATGTCTCCAAGATCAACGATCTGCATGTCAAACTGTTCGGCAAGAGCCTGGACCAACTGAGTATCAATGATCAGGCCCATGTCTTCGGCAACTTTACCGATTTTTGTACCTGGCTGCTGAGCCTGTTCCTCGACCAACATTTCAAGCTGGTCGTCATTGATGAACCCCATATCGACGAGGATTTGACCAAGTTGTCGTGCCATTGTTCAGTTCTCTTATAATGCCATTTTGTTTTCTGTCGGGCCTTGGAGGATCCCGGGATTCCTCTGGACGTTATGCTTCTTCCAATCCGGTTTTCGGTGCTTCCAGTCCCTGCTGAGCAGCCACGATTCGTTTGGCGAGATCGTCTGGACGATGTGCTTTCATAAGGATGTCTTCCNCGACACAGATTTCTTGTTTCCACAGGTCGAAAAGAGCATCGTCCATGAGCTGCATCCCAAATTTCGCTCCCGTTTGAATTGCTGAGTTGATTCGAAAAGTCTTGTTTTCACGAATCAGGTTCGCGATGGCAGGGGTGACTAACAACGTTTCATACGCAGCTACACGCCCACCCCCGATACGCGGAAGCAGGGTTTGTGCCAAAACTCCGATAATGGAGGTGGATAACTGTGTTCGAATTTGGTCCTGCAGGTTTCCGGGAAAGGCGTCAATGATTCGGTTGATAGTTCCCTGAGCACTGTTAGTGTGCAGTGTACCGAAGACCACGTGTCCCGTTTCCGCTGCTGTAATCGCTGCTTCGATCGTTTCCAGGTCTCGCATCTCACCCACCAGAATGACGTCTGGATCCTGACGCAAGGCACGACGGATGGCATCCGAAAAAGAGGGAGTATCCACTCCGATTTCACGTTGGTTAATGGTGGACTTTTTATGTTCGTGGTAAAACTCGATCGGGTCTTCGATCGTGATAATGTGGTGGTCAACAGTCTCATTAAGGTAGTTGATGAGACTAGCCAATGTTGTACTTTTACCGGAACCCGTAGGTCCTGTGACCAGAAACAGTCCACGAGGTCGCATGACACACTGGATAATCGCATCGGTTAGCCCGAGTTGCTCGGGTGTGAGTTTATCGTTCGGAATTTGTCGCAGCACCATAGCGATATTACCACGTTGCTTAAAAACCGAAACGCGGAATCGAGCCTCATCACCAAAGGCGAATCCAAAGTCGGCAGATCCCATTTCCTGAAGTTCGCGCTGGCATCGGTCAGGCGAAATACTTTTCATCAATGCAACGGTATCATCCGGCTCCAATACTTTGGTTTCCAGCTTTCTCATGCGTCCGTGCAAACGAAATACAGGCGGTTGACCCACGGTGATGTGGATATCACTCGCGCCCTGCTTTACACAGGCACTGAGTAGCTTGTCAATCAGAATGGTTGCCATAAGTTTTTATCCAATGGATGTTAGATCTGTTAATCTTCTTCGTCGTCTTGCTCGGTCTTTTTAGTGACTCGGAAAACCTCTTCGATGGTCGTGGTTCCATCCAGTACTTTTTTAATGCCGTCCTGGAACAGAGTGGTCATTCCCTCTGCCATCGCCGTTTGACGAATCTGAGCCGTTGTGGAATCCTGGAAAATATGTTCCCGAATTTTCGAGGTCAGTCGCATAATTTCGTAAACTGCAATTCGTCCTCGGTACCCCGAACGATTGCAGTGGTTACAGCCGGCACCCTTCATGAATTTGGCACCCTGAAGCATTTCAGGAGTGATCCCTGCTTCTTCAAGTATCTCTTGTGAGTACTTATGAGGTTGCTTACATCGTGGGCAGATTACGCGTACCAGACGCTGAGCGAGTACAGCAATCACACTCGAAGCAACCAGATATCCCGGAACGCCAATATCAGTTAAGCGACTAATGGCACTGGGAGCATCATTGGTATGTAATGTGCTAAATACAAGGTGGCCGGTGAGAGAGGCCTGGATACCCATTGATGCCGTTTCGTGGTCTCGCATTTCACCCACCAAAATCATGTTGGGTGCCTGACGCAACATCGCTTTAATGATCTTTGCAAAGTCGAGCCCGATGTCGTGTTTGACTTCCGTCTGATTAATACCGGGTAGATAATATTCAACCGGATCCTCCGCAGTAATAATTTTTCGGTCCGGACGATTCATCGCATTCAATGCGGCGTAAAGCGTAGTCGTCTTTCCAGAACCGGTGGGCCCGGTGACAAGAATGATCCCGTTGGGACGTTTAATTAAATCGGTGAAGAGTCGGAAGTCTGTTTCACCAAGTCCTAGTTGACGAATCCCGATTTTAATATTGTCCGGGTCCAGCAGTCGCATGACAACCGACTGGCCATGGTTGGTTGGTAAAACACTAACTCGCAGGTCAAGGGTTTTGCCACCCGCGGTGATCTTGATACGTCCATCCTGAGGACGACGTCGTTCCGCGATATCCATATCGGCCAAAATCTTGATGCGTGAAAGAATTGCTCCAAGTAATCGACGCGGAGGGCTGTCACGTTCAACGAGTCGACCATCGATTCGATAACGAATGCGAATCCGGTCTTCAAACGGTTCGACATGAATATCCGAAGCACGCAACTGTACAGCTTCGGAAATCATTAAATGTACAAGGCGGACAATGGGACCAGTTCCGTCGTCGTCGTCATCAAATCCGTCTGTCGCATCTTCAGTTTCGGTGAAGTCGATCGCAGTGTCGGTAAATTCCTGCAACATAGAGTCAGCAGATTCACCGTCAAATTGACCATAGTAGCGGTTGATTGCTTCGAGAATACTTGATCGGGGCGCCAAAGCGATTTGAATCTGACGATTCAGAATGAACCTAAGCTTTTCAATTGTCTCAACGTCCATCGGATCAGCCAGAAGAACTTTTAATGCATCCCCTTCTTCACTAAGAGGGATCGTGATATTTTCACGCGCGATCGTTTCTGGTACTAACTCGACAACTGATTCCGGAATTTTGATTTCTGAAAGATTTACATAATCCAGTGCATAGTGTTCGGCCATCGCCCGACATACATCTTCACCAGTTACGTAATTTAGTGAAACGAGGGCCTCGCCCAGCGGAATACTATTGTTCCTGGACAACTCTTCTGCTTCTGTCACCTGATCCGGACTGACAAGACTTCGCTTAAGAAGTACGTTTACATAGTCGCTAGGTTGTGATGCCATTGACGTTCCGATTTAGTCGATAAAATGTGTTCCATTGGCGAACATATACACTGTAGAACGTCGTAAAGCCCGGATTTGATGAATAAATCATTCATCAAACATGGATTTTCAGGGGAAATCCACGCTCCCAGACCATATCGCTAACGCCACACCCTGGTCTCCCCTTGGGTGAAAACTGACGCTACAGAGATATTGTTCCGATAAGATAAGCTAAAAACGAGAAGCATCTCAATATATATAATGCTTCACCCCTACAACCGTTGTCAATTAAGCAATCGGACTTTCTAGCCGGATCCCTATATTATTATCTATTATTAACGGTCGTCACTATTTCTCAACAGTAATAGCGGCCTGCTCTGTATTTAAAGATTCGATCAAAATTGCTTGTTTCCTGAGTTTTTTCGCCTGTTTACGAAGCCTTTGGGCATTTTCGAAATCTCTTATAAGCTCTAATTGACCAGCTCGATGATCTAACGCCATCGATGTCGAACGCATCATTGATAGAAGTTTGTCGTCTGAAATTGGATTCAGCGGAGCTGATGGCAATACGTCAGGTGGTAATTTCTGAGGGCTGAACTCAGCAGGAGTTACGTTTTGGTCAATGTTTCTAGTATTTATGGCTGCATCTGCCCCCTCGGATTGCCGTTGCTGACGAACTTCTTCCAGGGCTTTAGCAAAATCATCTTGAGACGCTTTTGGATCAGATTCCAACAGCTTCCCCTGCAGTTTACTCCCTAATTTTTCACGGAGTCTGAGTAAATGTTGAATTTGTGCCGGAGTTGCATTGGGCGGAGCCTCTCGAGGAGCAACCTGTTTAGGTGGGTCTACTTTAGGTGGATCTACTGCGATTGGTTTATCTTCACCCTGAACCAACTGAACAAACGCGAATATTCCAAATGAAAAGAGTGCCAGTAGTACCGTGATCGTGGTTTTCATCCGGTGAATCCGTTCACTAAGAGATGGAGTAACTTTTCGCTCAGCATTATAGAAGGAAGTGAATCCTGTAATCAATCTTAGCTGGTAAATTAAGAAATGGTTTTGGCTAGCTTGCGGCCAGTTACGCTTAACGGGATTTCCTGTAACNCACCCGGATGCACCCACTTCAGATTCGCTCTCGTCGCGGATTCTGGAACTTCGACAGTTGCTTCAAAACAATTCAGGCAAATTCTGTATTTCGTGACGCCATGCTTGATTTGAGTTAGCCAGTTGAGTTTTGTTGGCGAGATGTCGGTTAAGCTGACAAGGTCGGAGGAGATTTTCGCCAGTTCGCGACTGGTTGGTTGCTGTGGTCTCGCAAGAGAGCATTCAAATCGTGGGAAGTCCCAAAGCCCTTCCCAACGTTCCCCTGTTTCACATCGCCGAATGAGCACTTCTCTCGTTTGAGCATTGCGAAGGACAATCGCAACTTCAAACAGATCCTCATATTTTGTTTTCTTCTTAGGACGGGGAATTCGTTCCCAACATTGCTCAGTCCTGGTGGGACAGATTGATTTGAGTGGGCATTTGTCGCAGGCAGGACTTTGAGGAGTGCAAATCAGGGCTCCAACTTCCATCAATGCTTGATTGAAGTCCGAGATGTGTTTGCGTGGAAGAATCCACTCTGCAAATGCCCAGAATCGCTTTTGGGATTGCGTAGTCATCACATCGTCTTCATGCAGCAACAATCGCGCAAAAAGCCGATTCGTATTGGCTTCGACAATGGGCAGCTTTTGATTAAGTGAAATCGACAGGATGGCTCCGGCTGTATACCGGCCAATCCCGGGTAATGCCAGCACAGCTTCAAAGTCAGTTGGAAACTCACCGTTATACTCATCTCTGATGATTTGAGCCGCATTGTGCAGTTGCCGGGCTCTGCGGTAATACCCAAGCCCTTCCCAATATCGCAGGACTTCCTGTTGATCAGCGTCTGCTAGTGAGAGCACATCAGGAAATCGTTCCAGGAAGCGATTGAAGTATTGGACGACCGTAGCCACCTGAGTTTGCTGTAGCATGATTTCACTAACCCAGCTTCTATAGGGATGCAAATCATGCCGCCAGGGCAGGTCCCGTGCATTTCGGCGGTACCAATCAAGTATCCGGGTCCTTAGCTTTTTTCGANAGTCGGTGTCCGGGAATGCGAAATTCTCTGCAGCCTGCTCCGTCATTCCCAGTCCTCAGAAATTTCGATCGTGGAAATCTTTCTTCCTTGTTCCGTTAGAAATGTTAGCAAGTATTCAATCATCGCTTTTCTTAGGCCAGGCCTTGCCATTTGCCAGCTAATCATCCCCTCTTTGATTTCATTGAGCATTATCAAATGGTAGCCAAATGTGGTTCTTACGGGTTTACTGATTTCACCAGGTTTCAGTGCAAAGGCAGCCTGGTTGAATTCCAGCGGCATTGCCCCGTCAAACTGAATGAGACCTACCACTCCACCAGTCTTCCCCGTCGGGCTGTCAGAGTATTGTTTGGCGGCATCCACGAAGGACAATTCGTCATCAAGGATTTGTTGCAAAACGCTTTCTGCTAAAGACAATGTTTCATCGGCATTGCGCTGTTTCGGATCGATGTGAAGTAATATTTGAGAAACCTGAAGCTGAGTACCATCAAACTGTCTTTTCCGCTGTTTGTAGAAATCTTCATAGTTCTTATCGTTCAAGAACTGATTTGAATATTTTGACCAGGAGATTTGCCAGGCAATACGGTGCTTTAGTTCCTGTCGATTGATTTTCTTTACCGAAAGGTAATCATTGAGAGTTTGATTTTTGAGAGCGAGCCGTTTTTCCAGCCGGATTATCCCCAGTTGGATATCGTCGTCACTGGCATGTTGACTGATTTTTTTTAGGTACGCCAACGCCAGTCGTCGGTCTATCGCACTTTGGAGCACCTGACGTCTCATCTGTTGGTATGCAGCCGAGTCTTCGGGGATATTGCCCGCCAACGACTTTAATTCGGTTAGTAGGGGTACTTCAAAAACAAGGTCGTCATTCACTTTGGCTGCGACTTCGTTCCCTGCTTTAGCAGGGGAATGCTGACCGGCTACGGGCGATAACGTTAACGCCGTCGCTATATACAGGACAGTTTGAGAAGTTCGGAAACGATTCTTATGGAAGTGGAATGTCATGTAATTCAAACTCCACTTGTCTTTCCATCAGCAGTGCTGGGGTATGATAGTGAAATGCCAGCTTTTGAAGATCGGCTTCGGTTTCAAATGTGAATCGATAGGTGACCGATTGTTTCTTCTGCTCGATTGTTTCACGGCTAGCATTTTCGGCCAATGTTTTTTTCCCGGATGTCAAATAAACTCTATTCCGGGTGGTCCAGCCACGGTGCGACTCAAACGCGTTGCCCGCGTCCTTGTAATGCAGAGTTAACTCGACGATCGTTTGCCCTTCGCTTTGTCGTACACTGTTGAGCGTAGTGATGACCCCTGCTCTTCGTTGTTGTTTAGGGAACGAGGAGGCTGTATGTAAATTCGAAAATTCAAAATGTTCCTTGCGTCCCGGCACCATAGCAGAGATTACCCCTCGAACGGCACTGAGATTTACTGCTTCCTTGGCTGGCATCGAAAACGGTATTTCGACTTCAACCAATGGTGCAGTGCCTTCTACGTTGAGTGTTTTTTCACCATCAAGCAGTGAGGTTAATTCATGGCCTGTATCGTCCACTGCGCGAAGCGAAGATGTACTCATTGAGAGGTACAGAGGTCTCACGCGAGGTTCCCATGAAAGTTGAAGCGTGATCGCGCAATTGGCTCGCATCGGATTGCGCAGGTCACGGCTGGTATTGATATTAGTGGCTGCAATTCGAAATGGCCCAACGTACTGGCCCCTGTTCTCCCGATTTTGAACTCCTTCTAATCGAGGTTTAATCAATATCTGATTTGGATTTGGGGCGAAGTAAGGCTCAATGTCGAGATTCGCCAGATCCAGAATGTTGTCCAGAGCCTGATGGAAAGGTGTATCTTTGAGGCGTAGTTCAATCGTATCCCCGACGTCACGGCTGGTAGTGATGACATTGCCGGTTTGTGATTCGAGCTCTCGAATTACATCTGAAAAACGATAGACTCCAGAGAGCGAGAATCTGGAACCATTAGAGGTTTGAACGGCAACTTGTGTGTACAGTTTTTGTCGGATGCGATCCAGGCGACTTCTAACTTCCGACGAAAACGGTTCTAAATTCGTGGGCAGCAAGTCCAATACCTGCGGCCCCTGATCGATCAAAGCCAGCTCAGCCTGTTGGCGTTGTTGTAATTGCCCGCTATCCAGGAACATGATAGCGCGTCGCACAAATTCAGTAAGCTGTTGCTCACTTAATACACTGCTATTCGTATCGTCCTGTGAAAATGCGGNTGCAGACCACATAGGTAACGGACAGAGAACTAACATCGTTAAGAGTATCAGACGCATCATGCCTCTATTATACGTTGGGCAAAATGTCCCGGCGGACAATTCCTGAGATATAGATGTCCCCATCAATCATTTCGACATGCTGATTGTTAAGTTCTATCGCATCCTCCATATTTTCAAGGCCGACGCCACCAACAGGTGAAGGTGCTGAACTTCCTCCAACTATCTTGGGAGCGATAAATATATGGGCTTCATCGATTAAGTTTTGATCCATGCATGTTCCCAGTAATCCCGCTCCTCCTTCAATCAGTACGTTGGTAAAGTCGCGTCGTCCTAACTCCAGCAGAAGTTCGCTTAAAATTTTCTCGGGGTGATCAAAACGAAGGATTTCCACTGAATGTTTGCGTAGTTCATCTAGATAGGAAGCGTCAGCATCAGGACCGGCGGTTACAACGACGGGTAGTTGATCGGCGGTGGTGACGAGGTGTGAACCGAGATCGATCGCAGGGTTTCTGGCTACGACAATGCGCGTGGCATTACGTGGACCTGACGGACGAGCATCTAGTTTCGGGTTGTCAGCCAGTGCTGTTTGGTGTCCGACAATCACCGCATCGACTCGTCCGCGAATCTGATGTACAACGGCTCGGGATTTTTCATTAGAGATCCATTGACTAGAACCGGCATGCGTTGCAATTTTCCCGTCAAGTGTCATGGCCCATTTACCAATCACCCAGGGGCGCTGTTCCGTTTGCAATTTGATATACGGAGCATTGAGTATTTCGGCCTGTTGCTGAGCGATTCCAGTGATCACTTCGATACCGGCCTCACGCATCTGCGTTATCCCCTGTCCGTCGACTTGAGGGAACGGATCCTGCATGGCAATGACAACGCGTTTAATTCCGGAGGCTATGACGGTCTGAGAACACGGGGGTGTTTTGCCGTGATGTGCACAAGGTTCGAGGGTGACATAAAGCGTGGCTTCGCTAAGATCGGCCTCACCAGTTTTGGCCAAAGCATTGACTTCGGCATGCGCTTGTCCAAATTGTTCGTGCCAGCCTTCGGCAATGAGTTGGTTGTCGACCGCAATTACACAACCAACCATAGGGTTCGGTTCAACCGCTCCCTGTCCGCGACGTGCAATCTCTAATGCGTATTGCATCCATCGTTGATCGATTTCGCTGGTCATGGAATATTCGTCCTCGAATGAGATTTAGTCGGGAATCCACAACCCTGACCCTTCGGAATCCCCGCCACTGCCGGCTTCCGAACCTGGAGTCCATATTCCTCCTTCTGATTGCGTGGCTTCCGGTCCGGGGGGAGTTGCGCGGGTACCGTCAGGATTCATTACTCCCATCTGTACCAGCAGGCTATAAAGCTGCTCTGCGATTCCTGGTTCGTTGATGTGATCTGTTTCCAGTTTGCGAATAAGATCAGAAGCCACTTGTGCCTCCTGATTAATCAGTCGCAAAGGGATTTCTCTTAGCAACCATGTGGCAGGTGATTCCCCCTGAGTGGTGACAGCAGCTTTGGCTTGAGCGACTAAATCGAGACGACCTTCTACAGAATCACGGCTGTCCAGTAAGGCAGCATAAACGTCGGACATATTGACGTGCTCGGGCCGTTCTTCTCGAGTCACGATTTCCTCAGCCGCATTAATAAATCCCTTTCTGAATCCAACAAAGAAACATCGTTGATAGACATCTCCTAATTGCTGGGTGCTGAGCTTCGAGACATCGTAGCGAGCCAGACGAATGTCTGGTATCTGATTGAAGTCGACATCGGTCGGATCGGTAGCTTCGATTGGATCGAGGCTGAGAGATTTGCGTACATCATTCAAAGATGCGTTATGGTCGCGACACTGTAGGTTGGACTCAATGATCAATAGGCAGGCATCGAGCTTAATCCGGGCGTTGAAATCGACAGATGCTTCTTCGGGCGTTAAACCACCTAAGGCCGCCAGTTTTATCTTAGGAAATACATTAATCAGACTGGTGTTGCGGTGCTCGAGAGAAAGCTCCTGTATGATTTCCTGCGGCGTGTCCTCAGGAAATACTGGATTCCATGCCATGGTATCGGTAAGTACAGGCACCTGTGATATTTCCTCAGTTGAGTCCGGCTTGCCAAGGATTCCATCGACAAGGTCTGACAGGATATCGCCGGCCTCCTGTTCGCCACCAATTGAGCTCGGAACAAGCTCGATTCGTGCGTCTCTGTCGGTCTGCTTACCAAATAGGTAAACGGAGGCAATACCTTTCGGAACCTGCTCAAGAGTCAGTTTGGTTCCACTTTCGGGTTGCGGTCGATCAGTGATGACGAATATAGCTCGTGGTGGCGGATTGTCAGGATCATCGTTGGAAAATCCAGGAGATGGAACGAGTCGAGCTTGATCACTTGCAACCAAAAGCTCCTGGAATTTTTCCAGATCTGAAATGTTGTAAGAGACTCGATGAATCGGCTGCACATCCGGGTTGGATTGGTTTTCCAGCATCTGAGCGTAGGCTTCCGCTTCGATCGCCTCGTCTGATGCATTATCGATTGTGGCAATATAATCCCGCCAGGCTTCGACTCCCTCATCTTGGCCCAGATAAGTGTTTAGAACAGCGGTTGCCTTTAGTAGTGTCTGATCGCCCTGATGTTTATCGAGCAGGTCTTCTACTTTGTCGAGTGCAAGAAACCATGCTCCGCGGCGAGAAAGTTCAAATATTTCTTCATAGGCTTCCGCGTAGGGAGCCTCATCGGATTTTACAGGAAGTGGAAGTCGCTGTTTGAGAAGCAGTGGATAGTCTGGATTTTGTACGAATTGGAACATTCGCATGACGGCCTGTTGATTGCCTCGCGATATTGCAGATGCCAACGTCAGGTGAGAGAATGCGGCAAAGAGATTTCCAGTTGAGAATAACGCGTCGGTCACACCTTGAATCGCAGGTAGGATGAGTTGCGGGATTTGTTCAGCGGAAGAGTGTTCCAGGCACTTCTGAACATATTCCATAATTTTGTGAGGCTCGTCTGAACTGGTGATTGCACGCTGTGCCCAGGCAGTGGAGTTTTCCGGCTCTATATCGAGAAACTCCATTGCGTTCGCCTGAGCTGCATCAATTTGGCCCGTGGCCATGAGGGCGATGCCTCGCAGTGCTAAAAGGCATCCCAGATTTCCCTTTTCTTCAATGAGGCTATCAATTTGTTTAAGAGTAGCAATGTACTGTTCGCCTTCGATTGCAGATGAAATCTTATCGAGTTCTTTGATGATATCCTTGCCACAACAGAATCGAATTTTGTCACCGCTGCCGCATGGGCAGAAATCATTACTTGAAAGTGCCATTGAGTGTATCCAGGGGTATCTCGCGTCGTTGTATTTATTATTTAGGTCCCGGTTTGTAGCAACTTCTGCAACCAGTGCTTAGCTTGTTCGACACCACTTCTAATAGATATAGATACCGCTTTCTAGGTACCTATCTATAGAAGAACGTGCTTTGGGCTTGATGGTTTCTGATACAGGTCTACCGAGTCCGAGACGACGTATCCTACGTCAATCCTTTGATGGTACCACGTGGATGAAACACTGGGAATAAACCCCTAACAGGCTCAATTGATATATTCGGTTCAACTTTTTAGCTTGGTTTTGGTGGTTTAGGTAAATAAGGAAAAGTGTCCGAGCAAAATCGCAGAGAATTGACGAATTCATAAACTACATTGGCGTAGACGCAATAGGTACCCGTCGGTACTCTTTTATACTTACCGACATACGAACTATGCGCACAAACCAATGATTTCCGGTACGTAAGTCAGGATTTAAAGTTGTCCGACCAGCAAGATCTACCATTGCTTAATCGTAAATCTCCTATTCTCGGAGTAAGCAATGCGCTGTTGGTATTAATGGTGGTTTGCTTTCTTGTTCCGTTTGCTTTGCGGGGTTCCCGTACAGCGATGGAAAACATGCAGAATGATGTTAAGAATTGGCTCCCGGCTGATTACCCGGAAACTCAGGAACTCAATTGGTTCGGCAAACACTTCATGGGTGAACAATTCATCGTAGTTACCTGGGAAGGATGTAATGAAAATGATGAGAGCTATCAGCTGTTAATCGAAAAACTCAGGAATGAAATTCTGTTTAATCCGGATACTGTCACTTTGGATCCGGGACTTACGGGCCAGGATTTGATTGAGGCTCAAAAAGAGCAGGCTTATGCCAGAGAGCTTTTTCGGGCTCGAGAAGTGGCAGATGAGCTCGGGTTATATGCACTCGACGATTACAACTTTGACTTTGCCGGACGCCGGGAAAAATGGTTAAAGGGTAAGGACAACAAATCTTACTTCATTACTGATGATGGAAAGTTATGGGTTTCCAAAGAAACAGATGATGTGATCGCGAATTTGAAGCGGGCATTTCGTCGTGGAGTCTTGAAGAATATATCGGTAGAAGCTGAAGCGATTGATCAGTTTGGAGAAGAGTTTCGAGAGACAGGTGAGTCCAACGATTTCTACGATGATCCTCGAAAATTGACATCGCGTTACTTTACTTCGGTTCGTTCCGGTCCTGATGCAATTGAAGAGTTGGCTGGTGTCAATGGCGTGCTTCTTCCGCGCGGACAGAATATGTCTGACGAGAACCGTCTGGCTTATGCTGAGCATTTGGCCTACAACCGTTTGACCGGGACTTTGTTTGCTCCAGTCACTCTGCCAGGATTTGTCTGGACTCCTACCGCCTTTGTAGAAGTACTCACAGAGGAAAAACTGGCCGAGTTTCCTTCTAACTGGAAAACAACATTAAATGAGTTTGTTAAGAAAGTCACCGAAGAGCAGTATCGTGGTGACCGTCAGGCTCTGATGAATGCTACCGCATCTGAGCGAGCTACATTGTGGTATTCATTCTTTGATGAGCTAGGCGTTGAAGCTCCTCCACGCCAAACCTGTATTGTTGTCACACTCAGTGATATTGGTGAAGCGAACCTGAAAAAGGTCGTAGGCCGCGGTATTGGGAAGGAACCACGAGGGAAACTTGTAGTGTTAGCCGAGGAATCGGGAGTCGTTGCACCTCCTAAACCATCGATGGCTCCCTGGGCTCAGGAAACTGAACTAAAGGGGAAAGTCATCCGAATGGGTGGACCTCCTGTGGATAATGCTTCCATCGACGAAGAGGGACAGATCACTTTGGGGCGGCTGGTCGGCCTATCGGTACTTCTGGGAGTTTCACTGTCCTATCTCAGTTTTCGCAGTATCAATGTCACTCTGATGGTCTTTTTTGTTGGCGGAGTTGGCGCCATTATGAGTATGGCCATTGTTGGCTATGCCGGAGGGATTGTTGACTCAGTTCTGTTGTCGATGCCTTCTCTGGTCTACGTGCTGGGTATATCAGGCGCGGTGCATATTGTGAATTATTATCGCGACGCTGTTTTTGAAGAGGGAGAATTACGAGCCAGTGAAAGTGCTTTGGCTCATGGGGCCTGGCCTTGCACGATCGCATCCTTCACAACGGCACTTGGACTATTTTCTCTGTATATTAGTAATCTCACCCCGATCAAGAATTTTGGTCTTTATTCTGGGTTGGGAGTATTAGCGACGCTGATTCTGCTGTTTACCTACTTGCCAGCCGCACTCAAGCTGTGGGTCCCGAAGTTTCAAAAGCCGAACCGCAAGAAGAGTGATGATGAATCTTTGCTGACACGTTTCTGGATGGGTGTCGGTGCTAAAGTGATGGATCACTACAAGCTTATGATCTGTCTTGGCTTTTGTGTATTGGGAGTCTCTATTTGGGGACTCACCAAAGTAAACATGTCAGTTCAGTTGCTAAAGCTGTTTGACGGGCAGGCCAAGATTATCCGTGACTATGAATGGATGGAAGAAAACTTTGGCAAGTTGACGCCGATGGAAATGGTGGTCAAAGTCGGATCTGAAACAGCATTGCCGGCCAGACAAAGGCGAATCGAAAATCCTCCAGAAACAGTTGGTGAACGAAATCATCAAAAATACCAACTGACCATGCTGGAACGTGTTGAATTGATCGAAAGTATTCAGCTGGCCGTCGAGGAAGTGTTTGGGGATAAAGGGCAGGATATCATCGGTCAGGGAATGTCGGCGGCTACGTTTGCACCTGAGCTTCCTCCTGCATCGGCTAGAACAACGCGTTCAACCACCAATTCAATTCTTGAACAAAGCGTTCAGCAACTCATGGACGAGGATTACCTTGCTTATGAATCTTTGAGCGAACAAGAGAAAAATGAACTTTGGCGAATTAGTCTTCGTCTGGGGGCGTTAAACGATGTCGATTACGGAGAATTTGTAACGAGTTTAAAGACGGTTGTTGAGCCAATACAGATGGCTTATCAATTCCGCAATTACCTACTGCATCGTTTTGAAGCAGATCGGGGACAGGGATCGGACGTTTACAATGCTGAAAACGTGTTTTTTGACAAAAACAAAGTACTCATCATTGGGGCTGATCCAACACGCCCGATTCTAAAAACAGCAGCTGAGACTAATGAAGACGTCGCTGCGTCCGGCAATGTGTCCACCAGAGCCTCGGTCGATACGGTCGGCCTGTTTTCTAAAACGCTGAATTCACTACTGCTGGTTAAAGGTTTTTACAATCATCCGCGTCACCCCAGCCAGCTTTGGTGGCTTGATCCTGAGAAAGATCAAATCGCTGAAATGCTTAAAGGACTCACCGACGAACAGTGGAAGTCGAAGCTGGCAACGTATGATTACGTGATTGCTGTCGGAGATCATCCTGTCTTTGATAAGAATTTGATCAAAGCAAACGTTAACAACTTTATTGACATCACAGGCTTCGATCAGGATGGCCTTGAAGGGCTTTCAAACGTACTTGGTACGTCAGAAAACACCGAAGCAGGATTTGAAATTGTATATACCGGGGTCGTCCCGATTGTTTACAAAGCTCAAAATGAGTTATTGAACAGTCTTATACAAAGTATTGGTTTGGCATTTGTCATGATTGCGCTTGTGATGATGGTTATGATGCGAAACGGCAATCTAAGCTTTACGAATTTCGCCAATATTCGTGGCGGCATGGTGTCGATGATCCCCAATGTCTTTCCAGTGATTCTCGTGTTTGGCTTGATGGGACACATCGGTGCCGCGTTAGATATTGGATCGATGATGACGGCAAGTGTAGCTATGGGAGTGGCCGTTGATGATACGATTCATTTCCTGACCTGGTTTCGTAAAGGATTGAATAAAGGGCTCGCGCGTCGTGGAGCCTTGATGCTGGCATATCAAAGATGTGGTGCAGCGATGACGCAAACGACATTGATCGGTGGCTTAGGTTTAAGTGTTTTTGCGTTGAGTTCTTTTACACCGACCCAACGATTCGGCGTACTGATGTTAACGCTTTTGGCCGCGGCCTTACTTGGCGATTTGCTTTTCTTACCTGCAATTTTAAGTAGCCCGTTAGGGAAATACTTTGCATCGAAGCAAACAAAGCAGAAACAGCAAGCAACATTGACTCCCGCAATGGAAAGCGTTGGTGATGAGCGAACAGCCATCGGTGGCCCTCATGATCATCTGGCAAATGAGTCAAATCTTGAACGTATTATTCGCCACGACAAAGGGCATAAATACGAAGAGTAATAGGCTGGGCGCACTCTCTGCGCTTAAAGTGAACGAAGAATCTGGCCGTCTAAGTATGCATGGCTGGCCAAGTTTTGCAGGTTGTGACGATCATATCGCTTGCATACGACCTTCCCGTTCTGTGCTGGAAGAATATCTCGACCTAGCATGTTCCGCGCTCTCACAATTGTAGGTATTCGTTTATTGACCAGCAGTAGAGACTTTTTTTATGTCGACAATCACTGTAAAACCAGTTGAATCCAGACGGGAACAGAAACAGTTTATCAATTTGGCAAATGAAATCTATGCCGAAGATGAAATGTGGTGTCCGCCACTGTTAATCGACTTAAAGGAACGCGCAGGTTTTTCAAAACACCCGTTTCATGATATTAACGACACCCAGACATTTATTGCTTTACGTGATGGCAAAGTTGTGGGACGTATTCAGGCTATCGTCAATCATGGACATAACCAACGGTACGATGAAGCTTTGGGATTTTTCGGACTGTTTGAGTCGATTCATGATCAGGAGGTAGCCAATGCCCTGTTTGATCAGGCTCGTGACTGGCTTGCCGAACGAGGGATGACGGCTATGAGAGGCCCGGTAAATCCCGGACTTAATTACGAAGTGGGATTGCTGATCGAAGGTTGGCATAGTCCGCCCTGCTTCATGATGACCTATAACCCCCCCTACTACGCCGAATTGTTTGAGAATTACAACCTGAGCAAGGTCGAGGATATGGTCGCATTTTATGCGCCCACCGATATCGTCGAACGACTCGACCCTAAGATGTTTCGGGTTGTGGATATCGCTAAAGAGAAATTCAATCTCAAGTTGCGGACGCTCGATAGAAAGCGATTTAAAGACGATGTTAGAACATTTCTGGATATCTATAACAAATCTCTCGTTGGAACCTGGGGATTCGTACCGATGAGTGATGCCGAGCTTGAGCATATCGCCAAGGGGCTCAAGCTTTTGATCGTGCCGGAATTAACCACATTCATTGAAGCAGACGGAAAAGTGATCGGAGCAAGCGTTGTCTTACTCGATTACAACGAAGTTATTAAAGAGATTGGTGGCAAGTTATTCCCGTTCGGATACAAATTATTTACCAAGCGGAAGAAGATCACCAAAATGCGACTTATCAGTGCGAATGTACTACCGGAGTACCAAAAGTGGGGGCTTGGTGTTGTACTCGTGTCACGATTGAAAGATCTGTGGAAGAAATGGACGGTTGATCACCTTGAAATTTCGTGGGTGCTGGAAAGTAACCACCTGTCCTATAAGTCATTGGAACGTGCCGGATGTAGAGTTGATAAAACCTATCGTGTTTATGACAAGTCTTTTGAGATAAATTGAGTAAATGTCCCGCTATTTAATCACAGGAGCAACAGGCTTTATCGGCAGCCACCTGGCAGAAATGCTAGTTGGACAAGGGCACTTTGTACGATGCCTAGTGCGCGAGTCTTCTGACGTGTCATGGCTGAACTCTCTAAGAGTTGAGCTGGCATCAGGTTGTTTTTCAGATCATCACTTTCTCAATGAGACGGTTAGCGACGTCAATGTGGTTGTTCATCTTGCCGGTCTTACTAGTGCTTTCACGTTGAAAGATTTGCTTAAGGTGAATCGAGATAACACATATCATTTGGCGCAAGCATGCTCACGACAGCAATCACCGCCGATACACGTTGTCGTCTCGTCCATAGCCGCAGCGGGGCCAGTGGCAAGAAATCGAATTCGCATGGAGTTTGACAGACCTTGTCCGATTTCAAATTACGGATTTAGTAAGCGGGCAGGTGAATGTGCTGCGCTTCTTTTTGCCGATCGAGTGCCGACGTCGATTGTCCGGCCAGGTATGGTTTTTGGTGAACGTAACAAAGAAATGTTTCCTATGTTTAAATCGATGGCTCAGGTGGGATCGCATGTTGTGCTCGGGCCAGCAACACCACGAGTCTCTTTGATTCATGTTGCCGATTTATGTGAGTTGCTAATACGAGTTGCCGAGCGGGGGCAAAGAGTTACAGTGGATGACAAACTACAGGCCGTTGGCGGTGAGGGTGTCTACTTTGGCGTCTGTGATGAAGCTCCGAGCTATGCAAGACTAGGGTCTATCCTGAAACAAGTAATCGGGAAGCGAGGAGCGCGACAGGCAACGTTGCCCAGTCCACTGTCATGGCTATTGGGAGGGATTATGGAAACCGTCGCCAGATTGTCGGGCACTCAGGTGTCACTCAACCTCGATAAAATTCGTGAAGCTAGTTGCGATTCTTGGGAATGTTCGATTGAGAATGTTGTCAACGATCTCGAATACGAATTCCCCATCCGTCTCAAGCGTCGTCTACGACAAACTTATGACTGGTATGTTGATAACGGTTGGCTCAAATGAGTGCCATCCAACCATCTCCACTGCTTATAAATTTGCTGGGCTAGATCACTAGGTGTCAGTCATTCCTTGTGACGAGATAGCTTGTGTTAAGTGTCTCAGCACTAGAACCTCTTGGCTTTTCTTCCCCGGTATTAACTAGTTTTGTATTGCGTCCCAGCGGGGTAAATCACTGGAATCGAGTGGGTGGGACTGGAAATGGATTTCAGAGGATGTGAGAGTGCAAACTGGGCGATTTTCTCCTTGTTTTTCTGATTTATCCACCATGTTGGGGGGATTGAGTGGAATAAACATTTATTGGGGCGTACTTCCATATGTGATAATATTAATAGGAAGAAAGCAGATAAAGGAATAAGATTATGCTTACGATTTTTGGAAGTCGCAGAAAGAATGAAAAGTTTTGTGATGGCTATAGTCGTCGAGACTTTTTAACCATTGGCTCGGCAGCTGCTGTTGGCGGTTTAAATTTGCCTCAGTTATTGCGAGCGGAGTCTCAGCAAAGTTCAGGTCGTCAGCACAAAGCGATTATCAACATATTTTTACCGGGTGGTCCACCGCATCAGGATATGTGGGACCTTAAGCCCGACGCGCCATCTGAAATCCGTGGTGAATTTCAGCCAATAGCAACAAACGTCTCTGGTATACAGATTGGCGAATTGTTTCCCAGAATGGCAAAGATGATGGACAAATTCTCTGTCATCCGTTCTATCGAAGGAGCTGCAGGTGGGCATGCATCCTTTCAGGCCATGACAGGCTATGCTCCGGGGAATGAACCGACGGGTGGCTGGCCCTCGATTGGAGCTTGGGTTTCGAAAGTTCAGGGGCAGGTGAACCCTAGCATTCCATCTCACGTCAGCATGTTTTATAAAACGGGGCATAATCCATGGGGAAACCCGGGCAATGGTGGTTTTCTTGGAATGGCTCACGGTCCCTTCCGTCTGGTTGGCGGTAAAGGCGAGACCAGCAAAACAGATAATATGGTTCTCAAAGGAATTTCTTTAGATCGCCTGCAGGACCGCAATGCATTACTGGCATCGGTAGACCGAATTAAACGAGAGGTTGACCTGACCGGCGCCATGGATGGAATGGATGCATTTACTCAACAGGCACTCGGCATCCTGACATCGTCAGAGTTAGTCGATGCGATGGATATTTCTAGTGAGTCGACGGAGACTCTTGAGCGGTATGGAAAAGGTGATCCCGAGTTCCGCGCTGATGGTGCTCCCAAAATGACAGAGAATTTTCTCATCGCCCGCCGTCTGGTCGAAGCCGGTGCTCGTGTGGTTTCATTAAACTTCAGTCGTTGGGACTGGCATAGTGGGAATTTTGCTCGTGCACGTCAGGACATGCCAATGTTAGATGGTGCATTGTCATCTTTAGTCCAGGATCTCCATGACCGCGGTATGGATCGTGACGTGTCGGTCGTTGTGTGGGGAGAATTTGGTCGAACGCCCAAGATTAATCCTAAGGCGGGTCGCGATCACTGGCCTCGAGTCAGCACGGCTGTGCTAGCCGGCGGTGGAATGAATCACGGTCAGGTGATCGGAGAAACCAATCGACTGGGTGAATATGCGGTAGACCGCCCGGTTACGTTTCAGGAAGTAGCTGCTACTTTGTACAACCAGATTGGTATCAATTTACGGGCAACCCGGGAATTCGATCTGCGGGGCCGACCGTATTCGCCAGTCAACGCAGGAGTGGAACCCATTCGCGAATTGCTTTAATCACAAAGCGATTGCGGTTGATTAATCCACACGATGATAGATAGTTACCCGAATTACATTCGGTCCAAGGGAGTGCTTAGGTGCTAAAGATTTTCGATCGACAGACTGCAGCAAGCAGGTTTTGTGATGGTCATAACCGTCGTACTTTTCTTCAGATAGGTGCTTTAGGAAGTTTGTCGCTCCCTCAGCTGCTGAAAGCAGAAGCAGCCAGTGGTATCACTAACTCTCATAAAGCGGTCATTATGGTGTACATGTGCGGTGGTCCACCGCACCAGGATATGTATGACCTGAAACCGGATGCTCCGGCGGAGGTTCGTGGTGAATTTTCTCCTATTAAAACCAACGTGTCTGGAATTGAAATCTGTGAACACATGCCTAAGTTGGCATCGATGATGGACAAATTTGTCCCCATCCGTACGATGGCAAATTGTCAAAGTGGGCATACGGGATTCCAGTGTTTCACGGGGAATGTTGCGAACAACGAGCCAGCTGGCGGCTGGCCACATATTGGAAGCGTTGTCTCTAAATTTCGGGGGCCTGTTCATGATGGAGTGCCTCCGTTTGTTAGCCTTTGTTACACCACCAAACACAAGCCCTACAATGAACCGAAGGCTGGTTTTCTGGGGTTGGGACACAGTAGTTTTCGACCGAGTGGTCCCGGCAAAGATGATTTAGTATTAAAAGACATCACGACAGATCGTTTAGGCGATCGAAAGACCCTGCTGACTTCAGTCGACCGATTCCGTCGGAACTGGGATAACTCCGGACAGATGGAGGGGATGGATTCATTTTCGCAGCGGGCGATGGGCATTCTCACCTCTTCGGACCTTTTTAAGGCTTTGGATATTAGTGAGGAGTCAGCCGCAACTCGTGAGCGATATGGATATGCTGATCCCAATCAACCCAAGGGGGACGGAGCTCCTCGAGTTCCACAGAACTTATTACTGGCTCGCCGTTTAGTCGAAGCCGGTGTACGAGTCGTGACAGTCAATTACAGTTTTTGGGATTGGCACGGTAGCAACTTCAAGATCGGAAAAGAAGAGTTACCTATTTTTGATCAGGGTATCACGGCTTTGGTTGAAGATTTACATGAACGTGGGATGGCGGATGATGTTTCCGTGGTCGCCTGGGGTGAATTCGGTAGGACTCCAAAGATTAATAAGAATGCCGGCCGAGACCATTGGCCTCGAGTATCCAGTGCATTGCTTGCCTGTGGCGGAATGAAGACGGGGCAAGTGATTGGGCAGACAGATCGCCAGGCTGGTGAAGCCACCGAACGTCCAGTGTTGTTTGAGGAAGTTTATGCAACGCTATATCGTAATATGGGCATCAATTTGAACGCTGACCGACTGTTCGATTTCCGCGGTCGACCCCAGTATTTAATTCCGCCCGGCACGAAGCCGCTCGATGAATTAGTATAAGAAGTAGTATTCTTCGCCACTCCCTCCCTACTTTTTTCTTGAGCAGCTGAGGATTTTCAACGTGCAACGTTGTCTTGTAAGGCCCGATGGACATGCATGGAAAATGCGTGGAATTTTGATATTGCTGATTTGTGCTGTGGGAAAATTTGCACCACAGAGTTTATGGGCTCAATCTCACGATCAGTCCTTCCCGCTGGTTCGTTTCCAGATAGAGGTGGAAGCCGTTTTATCCAAAGCCGGATGTAATATGGGAGCCTGCCATGGAAATCTAAATGGAAAAGGAGGCTTTAAGTTGTCGCTTCGTGGACAGGATCCGGGCGATGATTACCAGTGGTTAATGAAGGAACATGGTAGCCGCCGCTTAAATCTCTTTGAGCCAGCTCAAAGTTTGATTTTACAGAAACCGACGAGTGGCGTTTCTCATCAGGGTGGCACCAGATTTCGAACAGATTCATTAGAGTACTCGATTCTTAGTCGCTGGCTACAGGCAGGCGCACCAGGGCCGGAGCCGAATGCGATTCGGGTCACTGGACTTTCCGTCACTCCTGAAGATAGTGTGATTCGTCAGCCCAAAGATTCTGTTCAGCTTCAGGTGCTGGCTAAGTTTTCTGACGGTTCAACGGCTGACGTCACAGCATTAGCCGTCTATGAACCCTCCAACTTGGTTTCAGAGGTTTCCCATGAAGGATTGGTTCGAAGGCTTAAGAACGGTGAGTCGACAATTGGCGTTCGCTTTCTGGAACATCAGCTAGCTATTCGAGTGGCATTTATGCCTCGAACTAGTCGCAAGCGAATTCGGTTTCCGGAATCATCTAATTATGTCGACGATCTGATTTTCGCAAAACTGGATAAATTAGGAATTCAGCCGTCTGAAATTACAAACGACTCAGAATTCATTCGGCGCGCGTTTTTAGATGCGTTGGGTATTCTGCCAACTGGTAGCGAAGCAAAACGATTTGTTGAGAGTGAGGATCCAGAGAAGCGTAGCAAGCTTATCGATTCATTACTTGCTCGTCCTGAATTTAGTGATCGGTGGGCATTGATCTGGTCTGATCTGCTACGAAACGAAGAAAAGGTTTTAGACAGTCAGGGAGTCGAAGTATATCACCAGTGGATTCGCAACTCATTTGAGCAGGGAAAACCATTAGATCAATTCGTGAGGGAATTGATTGTGGCCACGGGTAGTACTTACGATGTGCCGACGGCAAACTACTGGCGAGCCAATCGCGCGCCGGACGTGCGGGCCGAGACAACAGCCAGAACCTTTTTAGGCATTCGCCTCCAATGTGCGAAATGTCATAACCACCCTTTTGACCGCTGGACTCAGGATGATTACTACGACTGGGCGACGCTCTTTAGCGGAATTAATTATGAAGAGGTAGGAAAAAATGAGCGGTCGGATAAATTCGACAAGAATGAGTTTATTGGTGAGCAGATCGTCAGATACGAGTTTAAAGAGGAATACACAAATGCACGAACAAAGGCTCCCGCTACTCCTCGTTTTTTGGGTGATAGCTCTCTAACACAACCAGTTGATCGATCCCGCCTGGAGGTTCTTGCTCAATGGCTGACGTCTGCTGACAATCGCTGGTTTGTGAAGAGTCAGGTCAATCGCATCTGGTATCACATTATGGGGCGTGGTCTGGTTGAACCCGTTGATGATTTACGTGTTACTAATCCGCCAGTGAATTCGGCCTTGTTAGAGGCGTTGGCAACAGAATTTGTGGATGCCGGATTTGATGTCCGGCACTTAGTGCGTCAGATCATGAACTCGACATCTTATCAGTTGAGTTCCACTCCTAATATGACGAATGTAGAAGACCAACAGAATTTTTCACGGGCGATTGTAAAGCGTCTGGATGCTGAGGTGTTATTGGATGCTCAGAACCAGGCCATTGGAGTTCCAGCGAAGTTCAATGGGTATGAGCTAGGGCTACGCGCGGGCCAGATTCCGGGAGTTCGTAAAGTTAAATGGCGTAAAGAGACTCCTTCATCGGGAGATCTTTTTCTGGCGACGTTTGGAAAACCGGATCGAATGATGGCCTGTGAATGTGAAAGATCAAATGAAACCACTTTAAATCAGGCATTTTTTCTCGTCAGCGATAAGGGGATTGGCGAACGTATGAATGAAGAAAAAAGCCAGGTTCGTCAGTTGGCTGAATCTGAACTATCGGATTCGGAAGTCGTGGAATTGATATACTGGAAAACATTGAGTCGCGCTCCGAGTCATGCAGAGCATTTGTTTGCCGTCCATTATTTGGCAAATACGGAACGTGTTTTCGCAGGTTTATCAATTGGTGACAGTGGTCGGCGAAAAAATAAACTGGCAGCGGAGGCAATAGATGGTTCTGTACGCAGTCAAGATCGACTCAGCAATATACAGGACCTGACATGGGCATTATTAAATGCGAAGGAATTCGTCTTTAGACATTAAGTGCATGAGCTCATGGAGTGGGCGAGCAAATAGTGCGAGACTTGATCAAGGAGAAATCAATGAGACGAACATGCAATGTAGCCTGGATCGGGCTGATGGTCCTGTTAACAACTCCATTCGTGCAGGCGGGGTGGAACGACGGGCGTTTAGATATTTACTGGGTTGATGTCGAAGGTGGTGCAGCCACATTGATTGTGACGCCGCAAGGCGAGTCGATTCTGATTGATACAGGTAACCCCGGAATTCGGGATCCTCAGCGAATCTTCCATGTTGCCACCCGGGAAGCCCGGCTAACAAAAATCGACCATCTGATCACAACTCATTATCATCGTGATCATTACGGTGGAGCGTCTCAGCTTTCCAAAATGATTCCAATTGGTACGGTTTGGGATAATGGCAAATTTGATGACATGCCAGATGACCCGGGCGAAGATTATTTTACTTTTAAGGCTGAATCGCGCCAGGTGATCGATCCCGGTTCGGTTTTACCACTTCAACAAAAAACAGTTCAGATCAGAAATCGGCAGATTCCTCTGAGTCTCACTTGTTTAGGGACTCGGAAAACTTTTATCCCGGCTCCACGTGGTGCGAAACCCAACAAAGCAATTTGTAAGGATGGGCGCGCGAAGGATAGAGATGGGTCTGACAATGCAAACAGCGTTGTTATGCTTCTCGAGTTCGGTGACTTTCGGTTTTATGACGGAGGTGACGTAACATGGAATCAGGAATCTAAACTTGTTTGTCCGGTCAATCTGATCGGACGCGTAGATGTTTATCAGGTAACACATCATGGCTTGGATAGTAGCAATAATCCATTAATCTTGCGATCTGTGCTGCCAACGGTCACTGTTATGAATAACGGGGTCACCAAAGGTTGTGCGCCGGAAGTTTTCGCGACCCTAACCGCCACGTCTTCGATTAAAGCAATGTATCAGGTGCACAAGAATATGAGACCGGACGGACAAGTTAATAACGCTCCCGACGAATACATCGCCAATCGTAAAGCGGATGCGTGTGAAGCCAATTTTATCAAGCTTTCGGTTGCTCCAAACGGAAAGACATACGACATGCTGATCCCCGCCAATCATCACAAGGCAACCTATAGTACGGTGAAGAAGTAATATGTCAATCAAGCGTACTTCTGAGTTTCAATTGAAACGTGACCTGCTAGCTTCTCGTCGTCAGGCCCTAAAGGTTGGCGGAGCAGGGATGCTGGGGCTGAATATGCCAGGAATATTGCGGGCAAGTGAACGGCCATCTGTAATTAAACCCCGTGCGAAACGTGTAATTTTTCTGTTTCAATGGGGAGGTCCGAGTCCGATCGACATGTTTGACATGAAGCCGGATGCTCCGGACGATATTCGTAGTCCTTACAAGCCTATTCAATCCTCGGTGCCCGGCCTGCAAGTCTGCGAGCACTTACCGAAAATGGCAAAGATGATGGAGAAGATTACGTTGATTCGTAGTGTCCATCATAAGATGAAACATCATAACTCGGCGGGGTATTATGCTTTGAGTGGACACGAGCCACCAAGCGATGATCAGCGTCTGCGAGATTTACCGGAATTGTATCCGGCCTATGGGAGTGTCGTGGATAGGCTTGCCCCAAGTCGTGGTGCAATTCCAACCTTTGTTTCTTATCCGTATACTTTACGAGACGGATCGATCACTCCGGGGCAGCACGCCAGTTTTCTCGGAAAAGCTCATGATCCTCTATTCTTTAAAGAGGATCCCAACAGCGACCAATTCACATTACCTCAGTTGAGTGTACCTGCCGATTTGGATTCAGATCGATTAACTCGCCGTCGTGACCTACAAAAGTTTATTGATAATCAGAGTCGCCTGCTCGATGACAATGAGATGATTCGTGGATTTGATCAGTACTACGACAAAGCTCTAAATATGCTGACTAGCAGTAAAGTCAGAAAGGCATTTGATCTTAGTCAGGAGAGTGATGCAATTCGCGAAAAGTATGGTCGTACAACTTACGGCCAGAGCGTGTTGCTGGCTCGGCGGCTTGCTGAATCAGGTGTAAAATTCACAACCGTATATTTCTCAAATAGTATTGGTGGCCGAACGATTGGGTCAGGAGGATGGGATACTCATGGATTTGATGGCTCACGTATGTACAAGATTGTTGATAAATATCATTTTCCGGTGACTGAGCAGACATTGCCAGCCTTACTGATTGAACTGGAAGAGCGAGGCATGCTGGATGAAACTTTGGTTGTCTGGATGGGAGAATTCGGTCGTACTCCTAAGATCAATAAAAATGAAAGTCGAGACCACTGGCCAAACTGTTATACGGTTCTCATGGCCGGGGGAGGTGTAAAGGGTGGCTATATTTATGGTGCGTCAGATCGATATACAATGGCACCCGATGAAGACCCGGTGAAACCCGAAGATTTGGCGGCCACGATCTATTATCTGCTAGGCATTTCCCCGGAAACCGAAATCTATAATAAAGATAACCGCCCATTACCGATTGGCGGACGCCCGATCCTGGACATTATGGTTTGATGTTTGATTCCGGATCAATTAGAGCGTAAGTGAACCATCCTGTGTGCCTGGATTTGCTGGAATTTCAGTTGGGAATCTAGTCTAATACCACGTGACGCTTCATTTTAAGTCTTCACAGGAGAACCCGTATTATGTCGAAGTTAAACCGACGTGAATTTGTAAAGAAAACAGGTGCCGCTTCGACGGTGTTTGCGGCTTTCACCGTTGCCGGCACCAAGTCCTCTCAACAAGTACTTGGTGCTAACGATCGAATTCGAGTTGGAGTAGCAGGAATCAATGGCCGTGGCACGTCACATATCGGTGGGTTTGCTCCGATGGAAGGCGTTGAAGTCAGTTGTTTGATCGACCCTGATACCCGACTTTTTGAATCCCGCACCAAAATGGTTCGTGATAAAGGCGGAAATACACCCACCTGTGTTCAGGATATTCGTGAAGCTCTGGAAGACAAAAATCTCGATGTGATTACGGTGGCAACTTGTAATCACTGGCATTCGCTCATTACGATTTGGGCCTGTCAGGCGGGCAAAGATGTGTATGTCGAGAAGCCGATTTCTCACAATGTCTTCGAAGGCCGTAAATGCGTCGAAGCGGCCGCAAAGTATGACCGAATTGTGCAACACGGAACTCAGAACCGTTCAAGTCAGGGGAAAGCAAACGAGATTGCTGCAGTACAATCCGGAAAATATGGGAAACTGCTGGTTTCGAAAGGGTATTGTTGTAAGCCACGTTGGTCGATTGGCCATAAGCCGGTGACCGCTCCACCAAAAGAACTTGATTGGGATCTTTGGCTTGGCCCTGCGCCTAAGCAGGATTACCACGGAAATCTCCATACATATAACTGGCATTGGTTCTGGGATACCGGAAATGGCGACACGGGGAATCAGGGAGTCCACGAAATGGATATCGCTCGCTGGGCGATTAAAGACTCAACCCTGCCGAAGCGTATCTGGAGCGTTGGCGGACGCTACGTGCCCGGTGAAGAAGATCAGGGACAGACGCCTAATATGCAGGTCAGTGTCTACGAATATGATGATGCCATTCTGCTGTTTGAAACGCGAGGACTTGTGGGTAAATCAGGAGCACCGGATAGAATGGTGACCAACGAATATTACACAACCGATGGTGTGATTAAAGGCGGTAAATTTTATGCGAAAGGCAGTGATCAGGGTGAGTCTCTTAACGTCGAAGCAGCACCAGTGACTCCCGGAGGAGCCTTTGGTAGCTTTATCCAAGCGGTCCGAAGTCGAAAACAGGAGGAGATTAACTGTGACGCTGAAGTGGCACATTACTCAAGTGCACTGTGTCACCTGGCTAATATCTCTTATCGCTTAGGCAAACAGGATTCGTTGTTAAAGGATGAGAATCCATATAACGACAACGAGACGATCAAAGACTCTTTAGCCATGCTTAAGTACAATCTCAAAGCTGTGAAAATCGATTTGGCTGAGAATAATTATGCTATCGGTCGGGACTTGAAGTTTGACCCGGTGCAGGAGCAGTTTATTGGAGATCGGCAGGCTGACGCGATGCTAACTCGACCTTACCGTGCTCCCTACGTAGTACCGGAAAAAGTTTAGGCTTTCTGAAAACACGAGCTATCAACGCGAGCAGTTGGTAGCTCGTTTCTTATTATTCCTCGATCAGAGAATATCGCATGTTACGTAATCCAAGATTCATACTTTTATTTTTCCTCCTTTCTGTCGGTACAGTTCCAGCGGCTGAAAAGGCTGAACTTAAAGGATTGTTGGTTACGGGAGGATGTTGTCATGATTATGCAAGGCAGAAACTGATCATCAGTGAAGGGTTTAGTCAGCGATTTAGCATTGAGTGGGATATTGTCCATGCCAGTGCTGATCGTAATACAAAGATAGACGTTTACAACAACAAAGACTGGGCGAAAGGATACGATCTGGTAGTTCATAACGAGTGTTATGGAGGTGTAACAGATGTCGACTGGGTGCAAAATATTGTCAACGGGCACATCGACAATAAGATACCAGCCCTGTTTATTCACTGTTCTGCACATTCTTATCGGCACGCCAAGACTGATGAATGGCGTAAACTGCTGGGCGTAAAATCGATGCGTCATGAAAAAGGTGGAAGAATGCTTGAGGTGACAAACAAGGAAAAGGCGAGTCCCATCATGACGAAATTTCCCGAGTCCTGGACGACTCCCAACGGGGAACTCTACGTAATNGAGAATATCTGGCCGACAGTAACGCCTTTGGCTACAGCATACGGCGAAGATACCAACNCCAATCACNTGGTGATCTGGACGAATGAGTATCAGGGAGTCAAAGTATTTGCTACCACACTGGGACACCACAATGAAACCATGCAAGCAGAGCAATGGCTCGAGACCGTTTCGCGTGGAGCATTATGGACATTGGGGCTTTTGGAAGAAGACGGAAGCGTTAAAAAAGGGTATGAAGGTTCCGGGATAACGAAGTTCAGCTTTGAAAAAGCAACGCAGGGGGAGCCGACCCCTGCAAAAGCAAAATCCAACTAATCATAAGTCTAGCCCCTGAGTATGAATTAAAGAGGCCTCATAGAATGTTGCTGCGAACAAGATTGATTTGTACAACTGTTGTTCTAATGATGATTTTTGGCTTTGCTCTGTCGACTAGGGCTGAAGCCCCGGTTTTTAAAGCTGGAGCAGCTCGAGTGGATGCGACCCCTCAGCATCTGCCAGTTATCGTGAACGGATCGATGCTGGAACGTATGGTGGAGGAGGTCAATGACCCGCTGCATGTGCGTGCTGTCGTGATGGATGATGGTAAAACGAAAATCGCGATGGTGTTAGTAGATAGCTGTATGATGCCACGTGATTTGCTCGATCAAGCCAAGCAAATGGCTTCGTCACAAACAGGTATTCCGACCGCAAATATCCTTGTATCGGCAACCCATTGTCACAGCGCTCCTTCAGTGATTAGCGTGCTTGGAAGTAGAACCGACGAACGCTATGTTGCCTTTTTGCCAGGGCGTATCTCAAAAGCAATCGAACAGGCCAATGAGAATCTGCAACCAGCTCAGATTGGTTTTGCGATGGGAAGCGATGATGTCAATGTTGCCACTCGACGTTGGTTGATGAAAGAAGGTGTTTCTCCGACAAATCGTTTTGGCGGCACTAAAAATGACCGGGCACGTATGCACCCTGGATATAACAATCCCGATGCAATTCGCGAAACAGGTCTCGAGGATCCGGATATACCTGTCATCTCATTGCAAACCAAAGAAGGAAAGCAAATTGCATTCATGTCCGCCTATTCAATGCATTACGCAGGTGCACCCAATATCTCGGCTGACTATTTTGGTCTTTTTGCAGGTATCATCGAAGACAAGCTTCCATCAGGAGATGAACGTCGTCCGACCGTGGCAATGATTGCCAATGGTACGAGCGGCGATACCTGGTTGGCTGATTACAAACGCAATGAACGCCGAAAATTTGATCGATTTACAGTAGCCGATGATGTTTCAGTAGCAGCTCTCAAAGCGTTTGAGACAATTGAGTATCATCAGTGGCTACCTTTGCATATGGTCGAAAAAGAGCTGGAAGTCGCTGTTCGATTTCCATCAGCGGACGAGATCAAAGATGCTCAGGATTATGTCGCACCATGGATAACGACCCGAAAGCCAAAGACCACCGAGGAAGTATATGCCATGGAAACTCTGATCTTGAGCAAAATGCCCAGGACTCGGATGATCACGCTGCAGGCTATCAAGATTGGTACANTAGGAATCGGTGCTATACCGAACGAAGTGTTTGCGGAAACAGGGCTCAACATCAAAAAGTACAGTCCGTTCGATATGACTTATACGATTTCGTTAGCTAATGGAGCATTTGGTTATATCGCGCCTCCGGAGCAACATGCCTTAGGTGGATATACAACATGGCGTGCTCGAAGTAGTTGTCTGAGTATTTATGCAGAGCCACTAATCAAGTATGAATTGATAGAGTTACTNGAAAAGGCAAAGGGAGTTGCTAAGTAAATATGTTTGTTGCTTTATACTCAGGCCATGCTGGCAGGTAATACTGTTATGTTAAGAACAGTATTCAACAAAACATTGACAATCACTCTGGAGACCGTCATGACTCGTCGAGTTAATCTATTTGCTTTGCTATTGATCATGGCCGTGACTATTACGGCTGAAGCTAAGATGAAGGCACTGATCATCGAGGGGCAGAATAATCATGGGGTTTGGCCTAAGACCACTCAAATGATGAAGGGTTATCTGGAAGAAACCGGACTGTTTACAGTCGATGTTGCCACCACGACTAAAAGTGGAACGGACTCGGATTTTGCCCCGANATTCNGGGNTTATGACGTGATTGTTTCAAACTACAATGGTGCGCCCTGGCCGGAGGAAACCCAAAAAGCTTTTATTGACTACCTCAAAACTGGTGGTGGATTTGTCGTAGTGCATGCGGCAAATAACGCATTTGGTAACTGGAAAGAATACAACGAAGCAATTGGACTTGGTGGTTGGGGCGGACGTAATGAAAAGTCCGGGCCTTATATTTATGTTAACGCTGATGGCAAACTGGTACGGGATACGTCACCTGGGCGAGGAGGAAATCACGGGGCGCAACACCCATTTGTAGTTACTGTACGTGATAGCAAACATCCGGTCACCAAAGGAATGCCTGGTCAGTGGTTACATGAAAAAGATGAGTTGTATGACTTGCTGCGAGGGCCGGCTGAAAACATGACTGTTTTGGCAACTGCGTATGGCTCGAAGGAATTTGGTGGTACAGGTCGTCATGAACCAATGATATTTACTGTCGATTATGGCAAAGGGCGAGTATTTCATACCCCCATGGGACACGGTATATACTCACAGGAATGTGTTGGTTTTATTACGACATTGCAACGCGGAGCTGAATGGGCGGCAACAGGAAAAGTCACTCAAGAGCTTCCTAAAGATTTTCCCACGGTGGATAAGATTTCGAAGCGGCCGAGTGGAAACTAGTTACATCACAACGAAAAATTTGGAGGTGAGTTGGGGACAATGGTCTTGAACTCACCTTTTTTCGTGGCTTTTTCGGCTTGCTAATTTCTGTGCCCGCCGATAGGCGATTGAAGTTTTGTATCGGCTTATTTTATGGCGAATTATCTTTTAATTCATCTCTCTTAATTAGAATAGAGGTAGGAGTTTCCGGTTCACCAAGCGAAGGCCAGCGTTTTAGCTAAATGAAGAAGAACATCATTTGCTTCATTCTTTTTTGGGGGTTGCTCAATGCAACTCAAAGGACCGCTGCGCAACAGATTGACTTTGAAAAAGAGGTCTGGCCGATTCTTCAGTCCCAATGTGTGTCCTGTCACGGGGAAGAAGCTCAGGAAGGACAACTTCGATTAGATGCCAGAGTGATTGCGTTTCAGGGAGGAATTACAGGCATTGGTATTGTGCCCAAGCGTCCATCGGAAAGCACACTCTATTTACGATTGGTGTCGACCAATGACGGAGATCGTATGCCTGCAGAGGCAGAGGCATTGCCAGATTCACAAATTGATGTCATTCGTCGCTGGATTGAGCAAGGTGCGTATTGGCCGGAAGGCATTGGGTCTGATGCCCGGCATGTTCGTCAACACTGGGCATATGTCTCTCCTATTCGACCGGAGTTGCCGGAAATTCAAGAGCGTCAGTGGCCCAGTAATCCGATTGACTATTTTGTAATGGCCGGACTGGAAAAGGCTGGATTACAGCCATCAACCGCCATTGAAAAACGACGCCTGATTCGACGGCTGTATCTGGACCTATTGGGTTATCCTCCGACAGTTTCTCAGGTCGATACATTTGTTCAGGATTCATCTCCTGAAGCCTACGATAGATTGGTAGATAGTTTAATTTCCTCACCACAGTATGGAGTTCGCTGGGCGCGTCCGTGGTTGGATTTAGCACGGTATGCTGACAGCAACGGCTACCAGGCCGACCAGTATCGCAACGTTTGGCCGTATCGCGACTGGGTCATTCAGGCTCTCAATAGCGACATGCCGTTTAATCAGTTTACGGTTGAACAGATTGCAGGCGATTTACTTGAAGGTGCTTCAAAATCTCAGAAGATTGCGACAGGTTTTCATCGTTTGACCACTCTCAACGTAGAAGGTGGGACTGATCCTGAATTGAGTCGGTTGAATCAGGTGATTGATCGTGTGAATACTACTGCGACAGTCTGGCTTGGCTCAACCGTCGAATGCTCACAGTGCCACAACCACAAATATGATCCGTTTAGTCAAAAGGAGTACTACGAATTTTTAGCTTACTTCAATAACACTCCGCTTGAGGTAAACGGGGCTAGCTCGTCCTTCAAATTCTACGGACCGACGATTGATGTTGATCGCCCGATAACTCAGCGGCGTCAGCTGTCGGCGTTGGCTGCCAGAAAGGCTGAATTGGAAGCGGAGCTTACTGGGGTAATTGAGAAGGCCGATCAGAATTATTCTGCCTGGCTCGAAACGAATTCGGCTACTACAGAGGATCAGGCTAAGTGGACTGTTCTAAAACCCTCTAATCCACTTTCTGTTAACGGGGCGACGCTGACGATCCTGGAAGATCAATCTGTATTATCTACGGGCGAGAATCCGGACAAAGATGTTTACGAACTTGACTTTGCAGTGGATATGAAGTCGCAAGCGGTTACGGGTTTCCGACTGGAGGCACTGACTCACGAAAAGTTACCTGGTACCGGTCCGGGGCGATACACCTCTGAACGGCCCAACTTCGTGTTACAGGAATTTACGTTACATCATGGCGATTCTCAGTTGAAGCTGATCGATGGCATCGCTGATTTTTCCCAACCCAATTTTGACGTCAATAACGCCGTGGATGGCGATGAATCGACTGGTTGGGCAATTGCAGGTGAGTTCTTTAAACCGCATCAGGCTGAATTTCTTCTGTCGGAGCCTTTTTCGGTGGATCAGCCAACGACGCTTAAAGCAAAACTGGTGATGAACTACGGTGGAAGCCGTGTGATTGGCCGTATGAGATTGTCGGCTATGACGGGGAATCGCGAGATGACGACAAATTCAAGGCGACTCATGGCTTTGCTTCAAAAGGATAAGCGGACTAAGGAAGAGGAACAGCAATTACATCAATTGTTTTTAGGACAGCAACCCGATTATCTTACGGTTCAAAAGGCAATTACCGACTTAGAAACGGAAATGGAGGCCTTGCCGGCTCCGACAGCATTAGTCATGCAGGAACTCGATCAACCTCGGGAAACACACATATTGATGCGAGGTGAATACAAGAATCATGGTGAATTAGTTTCTGCCGGGACTCCGTCAGTTCTACACCCACTGCATGCGAATGAAGATTCTAATAATCGGTTGGATCTGNCACATTGGTTAGTGTCCGTAGACAATCCATTAGTAGCACGAGTTACAGTGAATCGATGGTGGGCAGAGTTTTTTGGCAAAGGTATTGTAAATACAGAGGAGGATTTTGGTAGCCAGGGAGAGCTCCCAACTCATCCTCAACTGCTAGACTGGTTATCGGTTGAATTTATGGAGCGAGGATGGTCGATGAAACATATTCATCGGTTGATTGTGACGTCCTCTACCTATCAACAGGATTCTAAGGCACGCCCAGAGTTATTGGAGCTCGATCCCACGAACAGTTTGCTGGCACGAATGCCACGTTTGCGAATGAGTGCAGAAGGAATTCGCGATACGATGCTCCAGATTAGTGGCTTACTGGAACTTCAGATGGGGGGGGAGCCGATTTATCCTCCCCAGCCGACAGGTATTTGGAGACATGTCGGCAGAAATGCACCAAAATATAAGACCAGTACGGAAACGAATCGGTACCGTCGTGGTATTTATGTCATTTGGCGAAGAAGCGCACCGTATCCATCTTTTACCAACTTTGATGCTCCGGAGCGCACGGCCTGCGTCGTTAGCCGAAGCCGAACAAATACTCCATTACAGGCTTTAACCCTACTTAACGACCCCATGTACTGGGAGATGACGAAAGCACTTGGCCAACAGATTCACTCCGTCAGATTAGAAAGTCTTCGTGAACAATTGAGATATGCGTTTGTGCGAACTGTTTCACGTAATCCAAGCGAACGAGAGATTGATATTCTTGAAGAGTTGTATAAAGAGACCGTGGTGCAGTTGTCCAAACGTCCCAAAGATCTGGAGGCACTTGCAGGTGGTAAAGATAAAGGGGCCTCGCCAGAATTGGGTGCTTGGTACTATCTGGCCAACGTCCTCTTGAATCTCGACGAGACTATTACGAGGAATTAGTAATGCAACCTACCTTCCAACTGGAACTAACTCGTCGTGAATTATTCCGTACGGGCGGAATGGGGCTAGGTGCCACGGCTTTGATGAGTTTGCTGGGAAGGGATGCGAAGGCGGAGGAACCGACGTTTCTAAATCCGTTGCGAGCTAAACAGAGTGATTACCAAGCTCGTGCGAAGAGCGTAATTTACATCCATATGATCGGAGCTCCTTCGCAACTCGATTTATATGTTGATAAGCCAAAGCTACGAGAGATGACAGGCGAATTGTGTCCTGAGGAATTGTTCAACAGCCAACAATTTGCATTCATTCGTAGTCGGCCCAAGATGTACGGATCCAAGTTTCAATTCCGTCAATTTGGTGAAAGCGGGCAGACGTTTTCTGAATTGTTGCCGCAAATCGCTTCAATGGCGGATGACATTGCTGTGATTGAATCGATGCATGGTGAGCAGATAAATCACTCGCCAGCACAGCTTTTTATGCAGACTGGATTTGGTCGATTTGGGCGTCCTAGTATGGGATCCTGGGTGACCTACGGTCTTGGCAGTGAAAATGATAATCTTCCTTCGTTTGTGGTGATGGTGACCGGTAGTGTTGGTGGCGCCGGTAACAGTATGTGGGGAAGTGGTTTTCTACCATCGATTTATCAAGGCGTTGAATTTCGGGCATCCGGAGATCCTGTTCTGTTTCTGTCGAATCCAGCCGGTATTCAATCTAAAGATCGTCGTCGTATTGTGAGTGCAATCAATCAGTTGAATCGCGAACAGTTGGTTGACATCGGCGACCCTGAAATTGCAACTCGAATAGGCCAGTATGAAATGGCTTATAAAATGCAGTCCTCGGTTCCTGATCTTATGGATACCAGCGGAGAGACTGAAGCCACTCATGCTTTATATGGCACGGCTCCCGGAAAAGCAGGCTTTGCTAACAACTGCCTATTGGCTCGACGATTGGTGGAACGGGGAGTACGCTTCGTTCAATTATTTGATCAGGGATGGGATCATCACAGTAATATTGAAAAGTCGATCCGTAACAAAACCAAGTCAGTGGATAAACCGATTGCGGCTCTCTTGAAAGATTTGAAGCAACGAGGCCTACTCGAGGATACGTTGGTGATTTGTGGCAGTGAATTTGGCCGCACTCCGATGGTTCAGGGGGGCTTGAGCAATGCCGGGCGAGATCATCACAAAGACTGTTTTGCTATCTGGATGGCCGGAGGAGGAATACAGGGTGGCACGCGAGTCGGAAAATCTGACGAGCTTGGTTTCTCAATTACCGAAGACCCTGTTTCTGTGCATGACTTTCATGCTACAGTGCTGCACCTGCTGGGAATGGACCATACGGCGTTGACATACAAGTATCAAGGGCGTCAATTCAGACTGACAGATGTTGCCGGTGATCCGGTGTCTCAAGTTCTAGCTTAGGAATAGTATTCAATTTCACTTTTCCCTAGATGAGAATTACAGGATAATAGACCTATCAGGAAAAGTTCATTGCCTGATTATGAGCCAATCGAGGAATTCTATGAGTCGTCCGTTTTTAGTTGTTCTGTTATTAAGCTGCTGTTGGGTTGAAATGCTGCAAGCAGCAGATCAATTAATGAAAGTCAGCGCGCTTCGACGCCCGGTGGCAATCGAACATGTACCAGATTTGAATAAACTGTTAATTCTAAATCAGCGGAGCGCATCGCTTTCATTTTTTGATTTAGCAACCAGGCAAGTGACCAATGAACTGGCAATCGGCGGTAAGCCAACAGATATGGAATTGATTCCTGAAACGAATCTATTAGCTATCACGAATGAGGCCAAACATACCGTTCGTTTGTATAAAGTTGGAAACGATAAGTTGGATGCCTTGGCTGATATCGAAGTTTGTTCTTATCCACGGCATCTCAAATATGACGTCCGACAATCACTGCTTTATGTCAGTGGCATGTGGTCACGTCAGCTCGCAGTGGTTCAGGTGGATACAGAAATCCCATCCAGATCGGATTTATTACAGAAGGTGGATATGGAGTTTACTCCTCACAACATTGTTTTCATGCCGGACGAAAAGCACATGGTTGTCGGCGACTGTTTTGGTGGAAACCTTATGTTGTTTGATACGACAGCCGCAGCAGACGGGAAACTCAAACAAGTGGGACTACGTGTATTTCCAGGGCATAATGTACGCGGATTACAAATCAGTGCTGATGGTGAAATGTTAATCGTCGCTCATCAAATGCTTAATGAACTGGCCCATACAGTTCGCAACGACGTGCACTGGGGATTATTGATGTCCAACGATCTAAGGTGGCTTAAAGTCGACAGTGTCTTACGAGGTGGCGATGAGTTATACACTGGGGCTCATATGCATCCACTGGGTGAGGCCGGTAATGCAACGGGTGATCCCTCTCAAGTGGCAGTAGCCAGGGACGGGACGGTCGTGGTTACTCTTGGTGGCGTCGGGGAAATTGCTTACGGCAAAGAAGACGATTTTAGCCTGCAGCGATTAAAGGTTGGCCTGCGGCCTGTGGATTTGGTAATCGATGAAACTAACGGATTGGTGTATGTGGCAAATATGTTTAGTGACTCGGTTTCAGTTGTTGATTTGAAAAGGCAAAGCTCAGATGAGATTCCATTAGGCAGTCAAGTTGCATTAACTGAACGTGACAAAGGTGAACTGTTGTTTTTCAATGCGAAACTGTCTCACGACGGATGGATGAGCTGTAACAGTTGTCATACCGAAGGTCACACCAATGGTATGGTGAATGACAATTTTAGTGATAAGTCATTCGGGGCTCCTAAACGAGTATTTTCATTGTTGGGTAAAGCAGGGACTGAGCCGTTTGCATGGAATGGTCAGGCTCAGAATTTGCAAAAACAGATTCACAATTCGTTACGAATCACAATGCAAATGGATGAAGAACCGACAGAGCAACAGCTCAATCAGATTGCTGTTTTTGTATCATCATTNAAACGCCCTCCGTCAATCGACGTTGCTCGTGGTAAGGTGGATGCCCAAGCCATTGAGCGGGGACGTCAGGTATTTATGACACATCAGTGTAAGAATTGCCACGCTCCTCCAACTTATACGGTAGCAGAGTTATTTGATGTGGGGCTGGTCGACAAAGAGGGAAACAAGGAATTTAACCCCCCGACGTTGATTGGAGTTGGGCAACGGGTTCATTTCTTTCATGACAATTCAGCCAAAACCTTGGAAAGTGTATTCAAAGAGCATGCTCATCCCGCCGGTAATTTTGGAGGGAATCACTTAACCGACAGTCAAATTAGTGATCTAGTGGCTTTTCTCAAGAGCCTTTAATGCTAGTTAAATGACTGGGCTTGTCTCTATCGTTCATTTCTTCGTACTCTACGCTCGTAACGTTGTGTTTTCTTTGAGTGTCTTGATGCGTACAGGCTTCTGGCTAATTCTGTTTCTCGTCACGCTGGTATTTCCCGGCTGCCGGAATACTCCGCGCATAACCCGTGAAATCGAACAAATGGGAAGCCAACGCAGAGAATTGGAAGATCAGATCTACGATTTACAGTATGAGTATGATAAACAAGCTGATGAAGTGGAACGCCTTAAACAGCAGAACAGGCGACTCACAAAGCAATTAGAGCAGCAGAGTAGAGCGAGTCAGACACAGGTTGAAACCGAAGGAGCAGGAGGTCCGGCATTAATCGATTTGTCGGCGGGGGAACAAGGCAATAGGATTGCTCCGGATAGCATAGGAATTACGCAGCCCATTTTGCCTATCAGTCATTCGCACCTTGATGAAAAGCCTCAGCAATCTTCGACATTGATTGAAAGCTTGGAGATTAATAAGCTCAGGACAGTATTACGAGATGGCGATAGTAACCGACTAATCGATACTGTAGTCCTGCATATTTCGCCAAGGGATCATCATGGTAAATTCACAGCTCATGCAGAAGATGTGGACGTGGTGATTCGAAACAGAACTGCAACCGGTGAATTGGTTGGACAGTGGAAAATCTCTCAAGTGGAACTAAAACGAATCTTGAATCAATCGATGTATCGCAGCACAATTCCGATAGAGTTGAAGTTGGCGAAAGAGTTGGATGAAACAGCCGAATTGTTTCTTGATGTTCGTTTTGGAACGCGTGGTGTCCGCTCGTCTAGCGTGCTAACATCACGTGGGATTTCGACATCACGCTCTCACTGGACACCTTATCGATAAATGAAGTCATCAAAAAAGCCTGAACCTAAAGAGGTTCAGGCGATTAAGGGAATCTATGAAGTTTGCGATACCGGGTTAAGCTTCTGCCATGGTTGAAACAACATTGTCAATCAATCCATATGCCTGAGCTTCGTCCGCAGACATAAAGTTATCGCGGTCTGTATCCGCTTCGATCGAGGCCAGGTCTTTCCCAGTGTGTTTAATGAGGATTTCGTTGAGTTTATCCTTGGTCTTTTGAAACTCCTTCGAGTGAATCAGGATCTCTTCAGCGGTTCCCTGCATGCCTGCCAGTGGCTGGTGAATCATAATGCGGGAATTAGGTAAAGCAAATCGCTTTCCATCGTGTCCAGCCGTGAGCAACAAAGCTCCCATGGAAGCAGCCTGCCCAATGCAATAAGTGGCAACGTCACAAGTGATGAATTGCATGGTGTCATAGATTGCGAGACCGGCGCTGACACTTCCTCCTGGAGAATTAATGTAGAAGTGGATGTCTGATTTAGGGTCATCGGATTGCAGGAACAGCATTTGTGCAACAATAGCATTAGCGACTTCGTCGTTTACACCTGAGCCGAGAAAGACGATCCGGTCTTTAAGTAAACGGCTGTAGATGTCATAGGCTCGTTCGTCTCGACCATTGGATTCTACGACATATGGAATTGGAGGCATAACAGTGGTTTCCGTATAGGTATTGTTTGTGTTTATTCGGACGGTTTTTCGTCGTCTGTGGAGTTTGCATTTTCAGCAGGTTTGCGAAGTAAGTCGTCCACCACTCCGTATTCGATTGCTTCCTGAGCAGTCAGGAAGAAGTCACGATCGGTATCCGTGGCGATATCTTCTTTTGACTTTCCGCAGGCATCCGCCAGAATTTGATTGAGAACATCACGATTTCTGAGGATCTCATCTGCCTGAATATTAATATCGCTAATCTGGCCACTGACACCACCATAAGGTTGATGCATCATGACACGGGAGTGTGGTAAGGCAAATCGTTTACCTTTGGTACCACCAGCAAGTAGAACCGCGGCACCGCTGGCAGCCTGACCGACACAGTATGTGGCGACCGGGCAGCTTAGAATCTGCATCGTATCGTAGATTGCTAGCGTGGCGACGACGCTACCGCCAGGTGAATTGATGTAGAAATGAATATCTTTGTTACGGTTTTCGCTTTGCAGATAAAGAAGTTTCATCACGACTTCATTTGCATTGCCGGTGTGAATTTCGCCTTGAAGAAAGACAATTCGATTCTCCAGCAGCAAATCGCCCAGAGTGAGCTGACGCTGACGCTGTACATTTTGGTAACTGTAAGAATTCGTTTCGTCCAGATAGTGAGGTGAGGCGAAGTCACCAGGAAGTGGAGCCTGACCTGCAGCTGGCTGTTTATCATTGAATTGCTTAAAGTTCATTAATCCCATCCAGTTGTTCTAAAGGGTTTTCATTGGCGTCAATTATGCCACATGTTTGCTTGTTTGGGGAGACAGGATTGATGGCAAAAGCGGAGTGTGGCACTACAAAAAAACGTCAGCAAGCCAAAACTCGCTGACGTTGGTAATCGCAATTCGCAAATCGTCGTCTGAAAATCTATTTGCTACTCGTCGGATTCGCCATCGGAAGCTTCAGCTTCGGTTTCTTCCACTTCATCAGTAGTAGCATCTTTGACCTCTGCTTCCCCAGCTTCGTCCTGTTCAGTTTCGTCCTGTTCAGCTTCGTTTTCTTCTGCAGGCCGACTAACCGGAGCAACTCCACTGATCGCGGCTGACAGAGCAAACGTATCGTTGTCTTCGTCTTCGGGCATATCTGTTTCAGTAAAGTTGGCTTCTTCCGTGATCAGGTCGATTGCCTGTCGTTCAATAATCTGGTTTCGTAAGGCATCCATATCTCCACGCTTTTCGAGTTGAGCTCGGACAGCACGAGGAGAGGTTTGTTGTTGCATAGCAATAATCAGGATCTCACGCTCGATATCTTCCGGAGTTGCATCGAGATCGTTATCTTCAGCGATTCTTTCCAAAATGAAGTGTTCTTTCAAAGCCTTTTCAGTACTTCCGAGAAGATTCTGCTGCAGACGGTTGATGTGCCGTCGAATTTCTTCATCCGGGAAACCACTTGCTTGCAATTCCAGAATTGATCGTTGCAATTCACGCTGAGATTGTCGACGAAGCAATTGGGGAGGTAATTCCCAGTTAGCATCGGCCGTGAGTAATTCTGTGATTTGACTACGAGTACGTTGCTGCTGATGGTAATTAAGCTGGCGTTCAAGTTCTTCACGAACGGCAGCCTTGAGGTCGTCTTCACTTTCAAATCCGCNAACTTCTTCAAGAAATTCAGCGGTCAGCTCTGGCGGTGTTACTCGCTTAACACTATTGATTTTGATGCTGGCTGAATATTCTTTGCCAGCTAGTTCTGCGTCATCCAGTGATTCACTAAGCTTCGCCGTAGTGTCTTTGGTATCACCAGCACTTGCACCAACTACGAGATCTCCAAAACCTTCGATGGAGCCGTCCGAAAACGAAAGATTGCCTCGAACGATGACCGTTTGTTCACTCACAGTTGATGTGACTTCGTCACCATCTTTGAAATCGATCGAAATGTTGACTGTATCACCAACTTCAACGGTTCCGTCCACATCCTCAACATCGCCATAGCGTTGAAGCAATTCAGCGGCTCGCGTATCGACCTCTTCGTCACTATATTCGTGGACGACCTTTTCGAGATCTAATCCTTTCCATTCCGGCATGTCGAATTCCGGACGAACTTCGACGTTGAATTCGAAAGTTAAGTCCCCGTCGTCAGGCATTTGAACCGCTTCAAAATTGAAGTCCGGCTCACTGATGGCGGAAAAATCCTGCTCGTCAGTAACCTGTGACATGGCATCCATGATCAAAGAACCTTTGACCTGATCAACGATGTCACTTTTGAATCGGGATTCGACCAGCTTGCGTGGAGCCCGACCAATTCGGAACCCCGGAATCTGAGCCTTTGGCATCAAATCGCTGTACGCTTCATCTTTGTACTTATCAATATCGGCTGCCGAAACGGTCACTATGACGTGACGCTCACATGCCCCAACTTCGTTGACTTCCACCTGAATGTCGAGGCGATCTTCCGCCTCTTCAGATTCAACGTCGGTTTCTTCTACTTGTTCTTCAACCACTTCTTCAGTGGCAACTGTATCCAGAACTTCTTCTTCTGGTACTTCATTTGTTTCCTGGTCGGACATTTCCCAAACCTGTTTCTTTGTACATGTTNCCGCTTTGANTCGGAAAACTGTTTTNCCCATAAAAGANGAATGACACGTCCTCNTCACGTGTCATNTACCTNCTATAGGTNGGTTATAAATCCGNGANTTGCTCCTCGGAAAAATCCTCATTCGGTGNATTGGGCTTCCTGCAACTTATACGCCGAATGAAGGCAAAAAGAGCGGCTGATGGGATTCGAACCCACGACAACAACGTTGGCAACGTTGTGCTCTGCCAACTGAGCTACAGCCGCTTAATTGGCATGTTTG